>JACDAG010000616.1 GCA_013695565.1 Bradyrhizobium sp. | reverse complement strand
CTGAGGTGCGCGCTCTTGCGCGCCTCGAAGGATAGACGGGGCCCGACGGTGGCCGTTCATCCTTCGAGGCTCGCTACGCTCGCACCTCCCGAGCGAACGCAAGTGCGTTCGTCCGGGGATGACGGGTGAGTTGCGAGCGTGCCGCCTCAGCCTCCCGCACAGCTCACTTCGTCTGGGTGCGGATCGGCGAGTCCTTCAGGCCGTTGCTGTCATAGGCCTTGCGCAGCGTGCCGTTGGTGATCGCCTCGGTCAGGAATTTCGACGCAAACGCCAGCGACTGCGGATGATTGGGCGGCACGGCGACCGCGGTCACCGTCTGCTTGAAGGTCTCCTCGAGCACGCGCGTGCCCGGAATTTTCCTGGCCATGTCGTTGAGCGTTTCGCGCGACAACGCGAAGGCGTCGATCTCCCCGCTTTTGAGCAAGCCGGCGATTTCGTCATAAGTCTGATAGCCGGTGACCTTGGCATTCTTCAGATGCGCGATCGCGCCGCGCATGGTGGTCGTGTTGTTGACCGCGGCAATCTTGACGCCGGGTTGATCGAGGCTCGCGAAATTCGTGACCGTCGATCCCGGCTTGACGATGTAGGTGGCGTCCGCAACCTCATAGATCGGGCCGAACGACATCTTGCCCTCGCGCTCCGGATCCTTCGGCAGGAAGGTGACGTCCCAGGTGCCTTTCGACGTGGCGTCGACGATCTGGCCGGAATTGTTGTGCACGACATATTCGACGGGAATGCCAAGCTGCGCCGCCATCGCCTTGCCGAGGTCGACCGGGACGCCGGCATAGCCGGACTCGGTCTTGGTCGACCAGAACGCGCCGCCCGCCGGGCTGATCGCAATCGCCACCCGAAGCTTGCCGGTCGGCGCGATTTCGTCTTTCAGGGCATCGGCGTTCGCCGGCATCGCTATCATCATGGCTCCAAGGACGAGGCCGGCAAGAGTCGGCATTTGATGGGACATCGGTTTCCTCCACGCCGGGTCTTTGCCCGGTCAGTTCTGGAGATCAGCTTTTAGCGCAGGGATGATCGGGCGTACAGCTATCCGCCCCGTCCATGCCGAAGACCTGACAAGGAAGGATCCGCGGGTGCAGCGCGATCCGCCGTTCTCATGAGTCTGTTCTCATGAGTCTATCCAGACCATTGGTCGACCGCTATCCTCAGCGGCAAAACAGATCGGCGGAAGCGTTTTCATGGAAAAATCCACCTTTGATGCGGAATTCGATGTCGTCGTGGTGGGCGGCGGCTCCGCCGGCTGCGTGCTGTCGGCGCGGCTGACGGAAAATCCAAACGTGTCGCTGTGCGTCATCGAGGCCGGCGGACGCGATCGCAATCCCTGGATTCACATTCCGATGGGCTTCGGCAAACTGGTCCCGGACCCCAAGATGAACTGGGGTTACGAAACCGAACCCGAACCGGGTCTCGGCGGCCGAACCGTGATCTGGCCGCGCGGCAAGGTTTTGGGCGGCTCCGGTTCGATCAACGGCCTCGTCTTCCTGCGCGGCGCCCCCAGCGATTACGACGAATGGCAGCGCCTCGGGGCTGGAGCTACAATGACGTGCTGCCCTATTTCAAGCGGATGGAGCACTGCGTCGACGGCGCCAACGAATGGCGCGGCACCGGGGGCCCGATGACGGTGTCGAACATCAGACGCCCCTCGACGACAGCGAAGGCCTTCGTCGAGGCCTGCGAGCGCCTGCAATATCAGCGCAACCCCGATTTCAACGGCGAGCGGATCGACGGCGTCGGCTTCGCGCCGCTCAACGTCCACAATGGCTGGCGCCGCTCGACGGCGGTCGGATATCTCAAGCCGAACCTCAGCCGCAAGAATCTCGAGCTGATGACGAAAACCCGGGTCCGCCGCATCCTGTTCGACGGCAACCGCGCCATCGGCGTGGAGATTGAACGCGACGGCCAGATCCAGCGTATCGGCGCGCGACGCGAGCTCATCGTTTCCGGCGGTGCGATCAATTCTCCGGTGCTGTTGCTGGCCTCCGGCATCGGCCCGACTGCGGAACTGGCCAAGCTCGGCATCGAGGTGCAATGCGATCTTCCCGGCGTCGGCAAGAACCTGCAGGACCATTACCAGTCGAACTTCACCTTCAAGACCAACGCGACCGATACCCTCAACGAAGCCGTGATGAGCCCGACCAAGTCGGTGAAGCTCGCGCTCGAATGGCTGCTCAGGGGATCGGGACAACTCTCGGTCGGTGCTACCGAAGCGACGCTGTTTGCGAAATCAAGCGCCTCCGAGCCGGTGCCTGACATCCAGTACCAGTGCCTCAATTTTTCGACTGATGGCTTCAAGACCGGCCTGCATCGCTGGCCGGGCTTTACCTTCATCTTCAGCGTCTGCCGGCCGAAGAGCCGGGGTGAAATCACGCTGCGCGACGCGGAGGGACGCACGCCGCCGCGCATCCGCGCCAATTATATGACCGATCCCGACGACATGCGCGTCATGCTGGCGGGCTTTCGCATCGCCCGGCAAATCGTCGCGACCGAACCCTTTCGATCGCTGGTGATCGAGCAGATCAGGCCCGGTCCGGATATCACCAGCGACGAACAGGCCGCCGAGTACATCCGCAATATCGGCTCGACCGTCTATCATCCCTGCGGCACCTGCCGGATGGGCGAGGATGACGGGGCCGTCGTCGATAGCCAACCGCGCGTTCGCGGCATCGATGGTCTGCGGGTCGTCGATGCGTCCGTGATGCCGGCGATGCCCTCGCCGAACATTCATCCGGCGACGATCATGGTCGCGGAGAAGAGCTCCGATATCATCGCCAGGTCACTTGCGAGCTAAGAGCCGCTGGCGAACTGACGGAAGCTGGCGAACTGACGCTTGCGAAAACTCGACCGCGATCAATTCGCCTGCGCCGCCGGCACCTTGATTTCCTGCGGCAAGATGATGGCGGCGACGATCACCAGGAGGCACAGCGCGCCGAACGCCTGCAGCATGGTGACGAAGCCGCCCTGCTCGTACAGCCACGCCACTAGGCCGACGGAGGCGCCTGCCGCCGTGAAGCCGATGAAGTAGCGCACCGAGTAAGCGCGCGAGCGCCATTCCTCGCTGGTGTATTTGCCGACCATGGCGTCGTTGACGGTGACCTGGCCGAACGCGCCCATCACGATGCCGATCGAGGCGATGATCAGCGGCAGGTTGGACAGCGTCGCCGCGAAATACAGGAACGGCGCCAGCAGGAACGATAGCGGCAGCATCACCGTCTTCAGCGAGTAATGATCGATCAGCTTGCCGATGGTGTATTGCGTCATCGCGCCGAACACATAGACCCCGGCCGCGATGACGCCGAGCAGCGCCGGGCTGTTGGTCACGTCCGCCAGCCGTTCCGCGAACAGCTTTGGCAGCGCCACGGTGACCGCGTTGAAGGTGGTCGAGATCGCGATCACGACGATCAAGAGCGCCAGGATCACCCGCCACATGTCCTCTTTGGCGATGCGCGCCTGCGCTGCCGCCTGCCTCGAGCCGGTTCGATCCTCGTGCACGACCAGCATGGCGAAGGCCACGCCGATCAGCATGGTGACGACACCGGGCACAATAAAAGCCCAGCGCCAGCCGAGATATTGCCCGACCACGCCGGTGACCAGCGCCGAAGAGGCCACGCCGAGATTGCCCCAGACGCCGTTCAGCCCCATCTCGCGGCCGAGCTTGTCGGCATAGGACACGATCATGGCGGTGCCGACGGGATGATAGATCGAGGCGAACAGGCCGATCGACAGCAGCACTGCGCCAAGCTGCAGCGGAGTCTGCACGAAGCCGACCGCGATCATCGAGGCGCCGATGCCGGCAAAGAAGATCACCATCATGTGGCGGCGGCTCCAGCGGTCGCCGAGCCAGCCGGTGATCAGCGAACCCGCACCGAAGGCTATGAAGCCCGGGGTGGCGTACGGCAGCAGCTCCGAATAGGACATGCCGAATGCCGGCCCCATGATGATGACGGCGGCGGCGAAGATCAGCATCGCGTAATGGTCGATGAAATGGGCGGCGTTGACGAAGCTGATCACCCGGCTGGGGCTGTTCATGGTCTGGTCCCTGGTCGTTTCTTGCCGGGTCGAATCCCCGCAACATTCCAAAATAGGTTATACGGGTTTGTCCTGACGGGATGTCGCCAATGAATATCGCTGAAAAGCCAATTGCCGCCATTATCGGGCGCCTTTCCTCGACCGGCGACGGCGTCCATTTGATCGCGAACAGCTACAAAAAAGGCGTGCGGCTCCACACCCATATGCACAGCGAGGCGCAGCTGGTTTACGCCGCGAAGGGCACCATGCAGGTCACCACCCCGGAGGGCCGCTGGCTGGTGCCGCCGGACCGCGCGGTGTGGGTGCCGGCGCGGCTGCCGCATGCCATCGACGTGCTCGCCGACATCCAGATGCGGACCCTGTATTTCGACCTCGCCTGGCTGGCGCGCGAGGAACGCAGCGAAAGCCTGGAGGCGGAATTCGTGGTGCGGGTATCGCCGCTATTGCACCAGGCGATCCTGGCGCTGTTCGACGACCACACGACGGCGGAGCGCACCGCGCTGCTGCTCAAACTGGCGATGCTGGAACTGCATCAGGCGGAGGACTCCACGACCTTCATCCCGCTACCGCATGAACCGCGCTGCCGGCGCGCCGCCGACATCGTGCTGTCGAATCCGACCGGCGACCACGAGATTGACACGCTGGCGCGCGAGGTCGGTACCTCGGCGCGGACGCTGTCGCGGTTGTTCTCGGCCGAGACGCAATTAAGCTTCAAGAGCTGGTGCCAGCGCGCCCGCGTTGCCGCCGCGATCGAAAAACTGTCCACCGACGCCAATGTTTCGGTCAAGCAACTGGCGTCCGACCTCGGCTATGCCAGCGTGCCGGCGTTTTCCCATGCCTTCCGGCAGGTCACTGGCAAAACGCCGACCGAGTTCGCGGAGAAGGTGTGAAGGCCGTGACATTGTATCGCCGTCATTACCCGCGAAAGCGGGTAATCCAGTATTCCGCGACGCCTATGATTGATCGAGAGGCCGCGGCGTACTGGATGCCCCGCATGCGCGGAGCATGACAGAGGAATGCGCTTGAATAAGATCGGCCCGGCCTTAAATTCCGTATAAGGTTCGGCATCACCTCGGAATCGACTTAGCCCATGGCCAACGCCTTCTTCTCCGACCTGCTTTCGACGATTTCCGAGCGCAGCCGCACGCTGCTTCGGCGCGGCGGGACTTCGGATACCAGAGAAGACGCCTCCGAACTGCTCGAATTGTGCGAGGCGCTGCTGTCGGGCCGCGGCGAGGCGTCAGGCACCGCGATGGCCCGCGAAGTGCTCGATCGCTACCATGATCTCGACCCGGCCGGCCGGGCGTCCTTCTTCGCCGCGCTGGCCCGCGACTACGGGCCGGACCACGAAAAGCTTTCGCGCGCGATCGAGAGCTGGCGCGCGCAACCGAGCGACGCCGACGCCAGCGATCTTCATTTTGCTTCCGAGCCGCGACGCCAGGAACTGGTACGCCGGCTCAACCGCGCACCGGGCGGCACCAGCGATCTGGTGGCGATGCGCGCCGACCTGCTTGCGCTGATGAAGGGCAACAAGGATCTGGCAGCGCTCGACCGCGACGTGGTGCATTTGCTGTCTTCGTGGTTCAACAGGGGATTTCTCGTGCTGCGCAGGATTGACTGGTCGACGCCAGCAAACATTCTGGAACAGATCATCCGGTATGAGGCGGTGCATGAAATCCACGATTGGGACGATCTGCGCCGCCGCATCGATCCGGTCGACCGCCGCTGCTACGCCTTCTTCCATCCGCAACTGACCGACGAGCCCCTGATCTTCGTCGAGGTCGCGCTGACCGAGACGATTCCGACCGCGATCGCGCCGCTGCTCGCCGCCGAACGCCAGCCGGTCGCCATCGAGCGCGCGCGCACCGCCGTGTTCTATTCGATCTCGAACACCCAGAAGGGACTTGGCGGCATTTCGTTTGGCAGCTTCCTGATCAAGCAGGTGGTCGAGGAATTGCGGCGCGAACTGCCGAAGCTCGATACGTTCATCACGCTGTCACCGGTGCCGGGCTTCATGCAATGGGTGAAGGAAGCCGACGACGTTCCCTTGTCCGACGAGGAACGCACGCTGCTCGAACTGCTCGACAAACCCGACTGGTTCGAGAATACGGAAACCACCTCGCAGCTGCGCGCGGTGCTGGAGCCCCTGGCGGCGCATTATTTCCTGAAAGCGCGCACTTCAAAAGGCCGGCTGATCGATTCGGTGGCGCGTTTCCACATCGGCAACGGCGCGCGGCTGGAGCGGATCGACTGGCTCGGCGATCTCTCACCGAAGGGCATTCGCGAATCCGCCGGCGTGATGGTCAATTACCTCTACCGGCTCGACGACATCGAGAAGAACCACGAGGCCTACGCCAACCAGGGCGAGATCGCCGCCTCCAGCGCGGTGAAGAAATTGCTCAAGACCGAAGGCCGCCGGTTGCTGGATATGCGGCTGTCGTAGGGGTTGCGAATCGTCATCGCTCCCCGTCATTGCGAGCGAAGCGAAGCAATCCATGGGGCCGCAAATAGAGAGAATGGATTGCTTCGTCGCTGTCGCTCCTCGCAATGACGTTGGGGCGATGGCAGATGATCTCACGCCGCCCTCGCCGACCAACCCCGCAGAGCGGATCGACGCCATCGACGTGTTGCGCGGTATCGCGCTGTTCGGTGTAATGGCGATCAATATCACGACAATATTTCGCGTTTCGATCTTCGAGCGGTTTCTTTTACGTAAAATGCCGGCATCGCCACTCGATCACGCGGTGGAAACGGTCCTGAATCTGGCGATCGACCTCAAGGCGCTTGCGCTGTTCTCGCTGCTGTTCGGTGTGGGCATTGCCATCCAGTTCGAGCGGCTTTCAAAAAGCCCGCGCCGCACGTCGCTTCTCGTGCGCCGGCTCGTCGTGTTGCTGGCATTTGGGTTGATTCACCTGTGCCTGATCTGGAACGGCGATATTCTTACCGAATATGCGCTCGCTGGCTTGATCGTCCTGCCATTCCTGTTCGGTCCGCGCTGGCTGCTGGCAGTCGCCGCGCTGGCGTCTCTCGGGCTATATCTTGCGATGCAGGCCTTTCCGCCGCCGGGATTGTGGCTCGGCACGGCCGCGTTGGCGCAGGACGTCGCGGAGGCGTATCGCGTCTACCCCACGGGCGGCTTCCTCGACGTGCTGGCGTTCCGGCTCCGCGAGATTCCCCTTCTCGCTGCCCTGCACGCCTCTATCTTTTCGCGCACGATCGGATTGTTTCTGCTCGGCGCGTTCGCCTGGCGCACCGGCATTCTGCGAAACCCGCCTCATCATCTGCTCTTCGCGATCGCCGCCGTCTGTATCAGCCTTGGCGCAGCATTGATCCTTTCTCATGCCGGCGGTTTTACCACGGGCAGCGGCCGGATCGGCATCCTGGCAAAACCTCTCGGCACAATCCTGCTGGCGCTGGGTTACGGGGCGGCCATCATCGGCATCGCCGGTCTCAATAGCGGAAGGAGGCTGCTTGGCTGGGCCGGACCATTGGGGCGCATGGCCTTCACCAACTACCTCGCGCAATCCGTGATCTTTGGGTGGATTTTCTACGGCTACGGCCTCGGGCTGTTCGGCCGACTCGGCGTCACCAGCGCGCTTGCGATCGGCGTGGCCGTCTACATCGCGCAGGTGCTGTTCAGCGCGTGGTGGCTTGGCCGTTACCGCTATGGCCCGATCGAGTGGCTGTGGCGCACGCTGATGTATGGCGAGGCGCAGCCGATGCGGCAGACGGCGTAGCCATGCCTCAGATCTTGTACTCGTAGAGCAACCGGGCGCGAATGGTGCCCTCCAGGGCGCGGATGTCCGCGAGCACGCGCTGGCCGTCGGCGGCGGAGGCATCGGCGTCGAGAACGACATAGCCGACGTCGTGGTCGGTCTCGTAATACTGCGCGGCGATGTTGACCGAGTGGCGCGCCAGCACTTCGTTCAAGCGCCCGAGCATGCCCGGCAAATTGCGCTGCACCTGGATGAAGCGTGTGCCAGATGGCCGCGGCGGCAGCTGGACCTGGGGGAAATTGACGGCGCCCATGGTCGAGCCGGAATCGCTGTAGTCGACCAGCTTGCGTGCGACTTCGGCACCGATGCGTTCCTGCGCCTCTTCGGTCGAACCGCCGATGTGCGGCGTCAGGATGACATTTTCCAGCCCCTGCAGCGGCGACACAAAGCGGTCCGCGTTCGAGCGCGGCTCGACCGGAAAAACGTCAACCGCCGCACCGCGCAACTTGCCTGCGCGCAGCGCGTCGGCCAGCGCTTCGAGATCGACGACCGTGCCGCGGCTGTTGTTGATGAAATACGCACCATGCTTGATCGCCGCAATCTCCTCGCGGCCGATCATCCCCGCCGTGGCCGGTGTTTCCGGCACATGCAACGAGACGACGTCGCTTTGCGCCAAGAGCTCATGCAAGGTCGCGACCGGCTCGGTGTTGCCATGACGAAGCCGGTCCGTGTGATCGTAGAAGATCACCTTCATGCCCAGCGCTTCCGCGAGATTCGAAAGCTGCGAACCGATATTGCCGTAGCCGATGATGCCGAGCGTCTTGCCCCTCACCTCATAGCTGTCGTTTGCGGATTTATCCCATTGGCCCTGATGGGCCGCGTTGGAACGTGCCACGATCCTGCGCAGCAGGATGACGATCTCGCCGATCACCAGTTCCGCCACGCTTCGCGTGTTGGAAAACGGCGCGTTGAACACCGGAATGCCGCTGCGGCGCGCGGCGTCGACATCCACCTGATTGGTGCCGACGCTGAAGCATCCGATCCCGATCAGCCGGTCCGCGGCCTCGAGAACATCCGGCGTGATCTGCGTGCGCGAGCGGATGCCGAGCAGATGCACGCCCTTGATGGCTTCCTTGAGCGCATCGCCCTCCAGCGCCTTGGACAGACGCGTCATGTTCGAATAGCCCGCAGACTCGATCAGCTGCACGGCGCTGTCGTTGACACCTTCGAGGAGCAAGACCCGGATCTTGTCCTTGGCGAGCGAGAGTTGGGGAAGGGAAAGTTTGCTGGTCAAGATCGCGACGTCCTTCAGAGATAGATGTTTGGAGGATTGACGGTCCGGAAAATCACGCCGCCAGCGCCTTCATTTCCTTGTAGAGATCGGATTTGCCCTCGAAGCCGATGCCCGGCAAATCCGGCATGGTGATGTGGCCGTTCTCGACGCGAACGCCATCGGGGAAACCGCCATAGGGCTGGAACAGATCGGGATAACTCTCATTGCCGCCAAGCCCGAGACCGGCGGCGATATTGAGCGACATCTGGTGGCCGCCATGCGGAATGCAGCGGCTGGCCGACCAGCCGTGGTTCTTCAGGACGCCAAGCGTGCGCTGATATTCGCAAAGCCCATAGGACAGCGCGCAGTCGAATTGCAGCCAGTCGCGGTCCGGCCGCATGCCGCCGTAGCGGATCAAATTCTTCGCATCCTGATGGCTGAACAGATTTTCGCCGGTCGCCATCGGCGCCGGATAGAATTCGGCCAAGGCCGCCTGCAGCGCGTAATCGAGGGGATCGCCGGCTTCCTCGTACCAGAACAGCGGATACTCCCGCAGCATTTTTGCATACGCGATTGCGGTTTCCAGATCGAACCTTCCGTTAGCATCGACGGCGAGCTGCGCCTGATTGCCGATTTCCTGGAGTACCGCCTCGATGCGCTCGCGGTCTTCCGCGATCGGCGCGCCGCCGATCTTCATCTTGACGACGTTGTAGCCGCGATCGAGATAGCCGCGCATTTCGCCGCGCAGGACGGACAGATCCTTGCCGGGATAGTAATAACCACCGGCCGCGTAAACGAACACGCGCGGATTGGCGTCAAGGCCATGGCGCTCGGCGAGCAGCCGAAACAACGGCTTGCCCGCGATCTTGGCCACTGCATCCCACACCGCCATGTCGATGGTGCCGACCGCAACCGAGCGCTCGCCATGGCCACCCGGCTTCTCGTTCGACATCAAGGTCGACCAGACCTTGTCCGGATCGAGGTTCGTGCCGGCGGCATCGAGCAGCGACTTCGGATCGGCCTCCTTCAGCCGCGGCGCAAAGCGCTCGCGGATCAGGCCGCCCTGCCCGTAGCGGCCGTTGGAATTGAAGCCGTAGCCGACCACCCGCTTGCCGTCGCGCACCACGTCGGTGACGACGGCCACGAGACTCGTCGTCATCTTCGTGAAGTCGATATAGGCGTTTCGGATCGGCGAGGAGATCGGCTTTGTTATCTCGCAGACATCGACGATGCGGACGGACATGGTGGTTGGCTTTCGAAGGGTGACGAAATGTGTATGTCGGCCTCTCCGCCGTCATTGCGAGGAGCATTTGCGACGAAGCAATACATTCTTTCTTTACGCGGCGAGATGGATTGCTTCGCTTCGCTCGCAATGACGGCCGAGAGACTGCGCCTCAGGACTCAGGCCTTATCCCGAAAATACGGCTCGACCGGACCATGCACCTTGATCGTCAACGGATTTCCAAAACGGTCCTTGGCATTGCCCGCGGTGACGCGGATCCAGCCCTCGCTGATGCAGTATTCCTCGACATTGGTTTTCTCGGCGCCCTTGAAGCGGATGCCGACGTCGCGCGACAGCAGCTCCTCGTTGTAATACGGGCTGCTCGGGTTGGTCGACAGGCGGTCGGGAAACGCGTCGGTTTCGGTTTTCTCGTTCATAGCAGTGCCTCGATTTCTCTTCTCAGTGCTTCGGGAGTAACCGTCGGGGCGTGGCGTCCCACCACCTTGCCCGATCGATCGACCACGAATTTGGTGAAATTCCATTTGATCGAAGAGCCCAACAGGCCCGTCTTCTCGTGCCGCAGAGATTCGTACAGCGGATGCGCCTTGCTGCCGTTGACGTCGATCTTGGCGAACATCGGAAACGTGACGTGGAATTTGGTTTCGCAGAACGCCTCGATTTGTTTGGCGTCGCCGGGCTCCTGCGCGCCGAACTGGTTGCAGGGGAAACCGAGCACCGCAAAGCCGCGGGCTGAGAGGTCGCGGTGCAATGCTTCCAGGCCTTTGTATTGCGGCGTGAATCCGCAGGCGCTGGCGGTGTTGACGATCAGCAGCACCTGACCTTCGAACTGCCTCAGCGAAACCTCTTCGCCGGCCAGCGACTGCGCCGTGAAATCATAGATTTTTGACATCGGCTTCCTCAGGGTCTCTTATTTTGACGCGTTTTCCTGACGCGAACCGGTTCCCACTTCGGTCGAAAACGCTTTAGCTAGCTGGCGGGATCGATCGCCGCCGACGGCGTTCCGCCGGCCTCGATCGCCTCGCCGGCGGCGAGACAAAGATCCTCGCGGTAACGGCCGGAGACGAGCTGGACGCCGACCGGGATTCGCCCCACCAATCCCGTCGAGACGGTTAGCGCAGGCAGCCCCATGAAGGGAATGGCAATCTGCGGCAATTGGGCGTGCCAGACCCGCGCAAAGGACGCCTCATCCTTGCGGTCGAGGTGGTCGGGGAACGGCAATTCGCCGGATACCGGCATCAGCAGCACGGCGTATTGCTCAAAGAATTCCAGCCATTCACGGGTCAGCGTCGCGCGCCGGGTCAGCGCTTGCGAGAACGCCGCAGCATCGAACGGAAATACTTTTGAACGGTTGCCACGCAGGCAGGCCAGCGCGCCGGGATCGCCCTCGCGTTCAGCCGTTTCCAGCTGCGCCTCATAGCTGTCGCCGAGCCAGAGTTTGGTCTGGAGATTGGCGGGCTCGCGCAGCGGCGGGGTGTTGGCGATTTCCTCGACGATCCACCCCGCACGTTCCAGCCGCTTGCCGGCGTCGGCAATTGCGGCCTTCACCTCAGGCACGGGATCGAGACCATCCGGATTGAGGCACATCGCGACGCGCTTTGGCATCGGTGGTCCTTCCAGGGGAGCCGGAACCCACCAGGGATCGCGGAAATCCCTCGCCGACATCGCCGCCAGCGCGATCCTGATGTCGCCGATGGTGCGTGCCAGCGGGCCGGACACCGCACTGATCTGGGGACCGATGGTGCGCTCCGGCAGCGCCGCGTTGAACGCGGGAATCCGGCCCATGGTCGGCCGCAGGCCGTGGACGCCGCAGGCATAAGCGGGATAACGGATCGAGCCTGCGATGTCGGTGCCGTGGGCGATATGCCCGATGCCGGCCGCGACCGCAGCACCGGCGCCACCGGACGAGCCGCCCGGCGTGATGCCGGGATCGCGGGGATTCTTGGTGTCGCCATGCACGAGATTGGTGGTGAACCAGCGATAGGAAAACGCCGGGCAGTTGGTCCGCCCCAAGATGACGGCGCCAGCCTTGTACAGATTGTCGATCACGGGGCTGTTGGTCGCGGCGACAGCCTCACGATTCAATTTCAGGCCATTGGTGGTGGCAAAGCCGATCTGGTCGATATTGACCTTGACCGTGATGGGAACACCGCCCAACGGGCCGACATCTTCGCCCCGCCCGATCGCCGCGTCGATCGCGGCAGCCTGCGCCAGCACCTCGGCCGGCTTGTGATCGACCACGGCATTGATTTTTGGATTGACCGCATCCAGCCGCGCCAATGCGGCCGTAGCCGCCTCCTTCGCCGAAACCTGCTTTGATTTGATGAGCGAAGCCAGGTCCGTAGCGGACAGGCGCCAGAGATCTTGCATGGAAAACTCCGTTGATTGCCGTCCTTGTAGCGCCGCACGAACGGCAACGCCAGCGGGGGCGCCTGAACGAAGATTCAGCGTACGCGGGCTATAAAATAAGCGAGATCGGCGATCTGCGCCGGCGTAATCGGGCCCATCACGTCGGCCATGCTGCCGTCATAGCCGTGGCGGCTGTTATCCTTGTATTCACCGAGCGTCTTGGCGAGATAATCCTCGCGCTGGTTGGCGATGCGCGGCACGTTTTCCTTGCCGGAATAATCGGGGTTGTGACAGCTGTTGCAGCGGTGCTGCTGCCCCAGCGCCTGGCCGCGCTGCATCCGCGCGGGATCGCCGACATCGGCGGGCGGCACGGGCTTCGGCATCTTGGCGATGAAATCGGAGAAAGTGCGCAAATCGTCGTCGGTCAGCGCCTTCGCCATCTCGTTCATCGGCTCGAAGGTGCGTAGCTTCTCGCGAAACATGAACAGCTGGATCAGCGCATAAGGCGCCTGCTGCGCGCCGAGCGAGGGTGTGTTTTCGGTCTCGGATTGTCCGCGCTCGCCGTGACAGGCCAGACACGGCGCCATGCGCTCCTGGAAGGTCTCTGCATTCGCCGAAAAGGCGATCAGGCCAAACGCCAGCGCCGCTATTGTTCTACGCATCGGCTATTCCCGGCCCCAGCGTCATTCCGGGCTGGTGCGTCAGCACCAGACCCGGAATCTCGAGCTTCCGGGTTCGATGCTTTGCATCGCCCCGGAATGACGGTGTCGATCACTTGCTCGCAGCCACCTTCTGCTTGCCATAGGTGATGCGATAGACGGCGCCGTTCCAGTCGTCGGAGACCAGCAACGAACCATCCTTCATTTGCAGCACATCGACCGGGCGGCCGACATACTTGTTGTCTTCAAGGAAGCCGGTGAGGAACGGCTCTGACGACTTGACGCTGCCGTCCTTGTTCAGTCTGACCACCATGAGATCGCCGCCAACCTTCTTGGACCGGTTCCACGAACCGTGCCGGGCCAGGATGATCGCGTTCTTGTAGGTCTTCGGGAACATGCTTCCGGTATAAAAGCGCATGCCGAGCGCGGCCGAATGCGGGCCCAGCAACGCCACCGGCGCGGTGAAGTCGCTGCAGGATTTGCCCCAGCCGAATTCGGGGTCGACGATATTGCCCTGCAGGCAATACGGCGCGCCGAAATGTTCACCGACCTTGGTCACGCGGTTGAGTTCATCCTCGGGCACGTCTTCCGACATCCAGTCGCGGCCATTGTCGGTGAAGTAGAGCTGCTTGGTTTCGGGATGCCAGTCGAAGCCGACAGTGTTGCGAACGCCGCGGGCGATCACTTCGTCACCGGTGCCGTCGAGATTGATGCGGCGAATCAAGCCATGGGCGTCGGAATGCAGCACGTTGTTGCCGGGTTGCCCGACCGGGATGTACAGCTTGTTGTCCGGCCCGATGCCGATGAACTTCCAGCCATGGGCCTCGTCCTTCGGCAGCTTGTCGAAGATCACCGTGGGCTTCGGCGGGTTGTCGAGATTGTCCTCGATCTTGTCGATCTTGGAGATCTTCGACAGTTCGGCGATGTAGAGCGTGCCGTTCTTGAAGGCGACGCCGTTCGGACGATAGAGGTCCGAGGCGATCACCTTGACCGAGCGCTTGCCGTCCTTGTTGATGATGGCTGTGACATTCTTGAGGAGCCGGCTGCCGACGAACACCGTGCCCTTGTCGCCTTCGATCAGCGAACGGGCATTGGCAATGCCGGAGGCGTAAACCTCGATGTTGAAGCCAGGTGGCAGCTTCAGCTTGGCGGTCGGCAATTTGTCGGGGGCTGCGGCCAGCGGCGGCGGCGCGATCGGCGCCAGCTTGGCGGCAGCTTCGCTTTCCGCAGGCCGGCCGATCAACGGCGAGCCCGGCGGAAGCGGTGCTGCAGCGGCCGGTGCCGCACCGGCTGCAGGTGGCGTGGCGGGCTGCTGCGCTGCAGCGTTCAACGTGAATGCACCGAAGAAAGCACCGGCCAGCAACAGGCTGCGCGGCGCCGACGAATAGCTCATCATGGCGTTTCTCCCTGGCGGAAGCCTTATCCTCGCGCGGCAAGCATGATTCCGGCGCCGGTGGCCTCCCGGGCGGCAGTTTCTAATGTTTGTCCGTACATTTGCAATCGGAAAAAATCGCTGCTCTATCATCATCGTCATTCCGGGGCGCGCGAACGCGCGAACCCGGAATCTCGAGATTCCGGGTTCGATGCGGCGCATCGCCCCGGAATGACAGTCGCTGTCAATGCCTCGTTACAGAG
Organism: Bradyrhizobium sp.; assembly: GCA_013695565.1. Classification (GTDB taxonomy): domain Bacteria; phylum Pseudomonadota; class Alphaproteobacteria; order Rhizobiales; family Xanthobacteraceae; genus Bradyrhizobium. The sequence continues at coordinate 6,753 of JACDAG010000616.1, read as the reverse complement.
CGATCTGGCACGTCGAGGATGGCCTCGGAAAACGGAAACTCCAGCACGATCTCGCCGTCGTCGTCGGTGACTTCGATGGTGGCGTTCAACAACGCGCCGTCGGCGCCTTCGGTCTTGAGCAGCTCGCGGATCATGGCGCGCGCCATTTCCCAGGCGCGATCGGGATCCCGCAGCACTTCGCCTTCGGGATCGGAAATCAGCTCATCGCCGATACGGGTGTTGAAGTAATAGCGTGGCATCGGCGGCAACAACTCCGGTGAAGCCCCGCAACCGGAGGCTTTAAGCGAATCTCACAAGTTCTTTATCGGAAGCCGGCATTGCCCCGATGATCGGAAGATCGGCATTCGCGGCGCGGCCGGCAACCGCGAAACGCTTGATCCCACGCCGTTTTGAGCCGAACTCCTGCACAAAACCGTGAATTCTTTTGCGATGCAACATGGATCAATCAGGGCGCATGGCAGAAAGATTTAACTGGCGAACTTTTTCATCCGCAGTACCTTGTCCCCCGAGGGCGGAGTCCGTCCGCTAGCAAAAGGAGAGCCAAATGGCCTGGAAAGCACCGAAAATCGTCGAAGTGCCGGTCGGCATGGAAATCAACATGTACATGTGCGCGACCCGCAAGTAAGCGATAGCGACACTTACGTCCAACGCAGGTGGACTTCCGGGCCTGACAAGTTCCCGATCGTGGGATCATGTCTTTTGCCGGGGTCCACCTCGTTTCGTTTGTAGCCTTGTTCCGTTCGTAACCCTTGCGTTCAAGCTTTCAAATTCCGGGAGAAGGATCATGCTTCGCGTCGTCGTCCTGGGCGCCGCGGCAGGTGGCGGTGTTCCGCAGTGGAACTGCGGATGTCCGGTGTGCCGGACGGCCCGCAACGAACATCCCGAACTCCAGAGCACGCAAGCCTCGATCGCGGTCAGCGCCGATGGCGAGCATTGGTTCCTGATCAACGCCTCGCCCGATTTGCGCCAGCAATTGAACGCAACCCCACAGCTTCATCCCAAACAAGGTCAGCTCCGCCACAGCCCGATCGCGGGCGTGATCCTGACAAATAGTGAAGTCGACGCGGTCGCAGGCCTGCTGTCGATGCGCGAGGGATCGCCCTTCATCCTCTATGCGCATGAGCGGGTACTTGCGATCCTCAAATCCAACAGCATCTTTAATGTGCTGAACGAGAAGAACGTGAAGCGGCAGCCAATCGCGGTCGACCAGGCGTTCGAGCCTACCCTGCCCGATGGTTCGCCCTCCGGCATCGAAATCCTGCCCTTCGAAGTTCCTGGCAAGGGCGCCTGGTATCTCGAAGGCAAGGCGCATCCGGCGGGCGGCAATGGTGTGGGGGATACGCTCGGGCTTCGGATCCTGGACAGAGCAAGCGGCAAATATCTTTATTTTCTTGCCGCCTGCGCGAAGGTAACCGACGATCTGAAATCACGGCTTGAAGGCGCGGCGCTGGTGTTCTTTGACGGCACGGTGTGGCGCGACGACGAGTTGATCGCCGCGGGCCTCGGCAACAAGACCGGACAGGGTATGGGACACATCTCGATGTCAGGCGAACACGGCGCGATCGCAGGCCTCAAAGGCCTCGATATCGGGCGCAAGGTGTTTTTGCATATCAACAACTCCAACCCTGCCTTGTTGCACGGCTCGGATGAACGCAAAACCGCCGAGCAAGCCGGCTGGCACATCCCCGCCGATGGAATGGAGATCATGTTGTGAGCGTCGTGCCCGTAACCAGAATGACCGCGCTATCGATCGGCAAAGGCATTTCGCTCCATAGCGCCGAGGAACTGGAAGCGACGCTGCGCCACATCGGCGCGACCCGCTATCACAATTTGCATCCGTTCCACCGCCTGCTGCATGGCGGCAAGCTCAACAAGGGCCAGGTGCAGGCCTGGGCGCTGAACCGTTATTTTTACCAGAGCACGATCCCGCTCAAGGACGCGATGGTGATCTCGCGGTTCCGCGACCGCCCTACCCGGGTCGAATGGCGACACCGCATCGAGGACCACGACGGCGATCTCGGCGCCGAAGGCGGCATCGAACGCTGGCTCAAGCTGACCGAAGGCCTCGGGCTCGACAGCGCCTATGTGGAATCGACCGAAGGCATCCTGCCCGCCACGCGCTTTGCGGTGGAGGCCTATGTGCATTTCTGCCGCGACAAGACACCGTTGGAGGCGATCGCCTCGTCGCTGACGGAACTGTTCGCGCCGAACCTGCACGAAGAGCGCATCTCGGGCATGCTGAAACACTATGATTTCGTCAATCCCGACATCATGAGCTATTTCAGCCGCCGCCTGCAGCAGGCGCCGCGCGACGCCGGCTTCGCGCTCGATTACGTCAAGCAACATGCCAAGACGCCGGCGGAACGCGAGTCGGTCTGCAACGCGCTGATCTTCAAGACCAATGTACTATGGGTTCAACTCGACGCGCTGTATCATGCCTATGTCGACGGCCACATACCGCCCGGCGCGTTTGTGCCCCAGGAAAATTGAGAACCGAAACTAACAATCGGGACTGAGGATCGATGGCAGCGAGCCGCAACATCAGTGTCAGCGAGGCGAGCCGGCCGAAATTGCCGCGGCACGCCAAGTTGAAATTCGATGAGACGCGGCAGGTCTGGGTGATCCTGGCGCCCGAACGCGTGCTGGCGCCGGACGAGATCGCGGTCGAAGTGCTGCATCTCTGCGACGGCGTCCGCAGCGTCTCCGACATGGTCGATCAGCTGGCGGCGAAATACGCCGCCCCGCGCGAGGCGATCGCAACCGACGTCGTCGCCATGCTGCAGGACCTTGCCGACAAAGGCTTCCTCACCGAAGCGCGCGAGAAGACGCCATGAGCGACATTCTCACCGACGGCAAAGCGATAACCGACGGGCTTTCGGTGCTGGAAGCGCGGCGTTCAACGGCGGAGACTTTTGGCATTCCGCTCGCGGTGCTGGCCGAACTGACGCATCGCTGCCCGCTGCAATGCCCCTATTGCTCCAACCCGCTCGAGCTCGATCGCGGCGGCACCGAGCTGACCACAGAGGAATGGAAGAAGGTTCTGACCGAGCTTGCCGAAATCGGCGTGCTGCAGATCCATTTCTCCGGCGGCGAGCCGACCGCGCGCAAGGATCTGCTCGAGCTGGTCCAGCACGCCAGTGATGTCGGGCTCTACAGCAATCTCATTACCTCGGCGGTGCTGCTGACCCGCGAAAAACTTTCCGCGCTGGCCGATGCCGGGCTGAGCCATGTGCAGATCAGCTTTCAGGGCAATGAGCCCGGGGTGGCCGATCGTGTCGCGGGGCTGAAGAACGCGCACCAGAAGAAGCTGGAGGTCGCGAAGTGGACGCGTGAGCTGGAACTGCCGCTGACGGTCAACGCCGTCATGCACCGCCAGAACCTGCATCAGCTATCCGACATCATCCAGATGGCGGTCGATCTCGACGCCGACCGGCTCGAGGTCGCCAACGTGCAGTATTACGGCTGGGCGTTGAAGAACCGCGCTGCACTGATGCCGACGATGGCGCAGATCGAAGAGACCAGCCGCATCGTCGAGGAAGCCGAAGTGCGGCTGAAGGGCATTCTGGCGATCGATTACGTCGTGCCGGATTATTACGCGCTGCGGCCAAAGAAATGCATGGGCGGCTGGGGCCGGCAGTTCTTCAACATCTCCCCCGCCGGCAAGATCCTGCCGTGCCACGCCGCCGAGAGCATCACCGGGCTCGAATTCCTCTCGGTGCGGTCCAATCACTCGATCGCCTGGATCTGGCAGAACTCCGAAGCCTTCAACCGCTATCGCGGCACCGGCTGGATGCCCGAGCCGTGCCAGAGCTGCGAGTTCAAGGAGATCGATTTCGGCGGCTGCCGCTGCCAGGCTTTTGCATTGACCGGCGACGCAGGGAATACCGATCCGGCCTGCACGCTGTCGCCGATGCATGAGCAGATCTTCAAGCAGGCCGAGCAGGAAGCGGCCTCCGATCATAATCGCTTCCTCTATCGCAATTTCGCCGGCGGCACGCTGGAGACGGAAGGCGAGCATGGCGCCTGACGCCGACGCCGGAAAATCCGCCAAGCGTTCCGATCCATTTGCACCGCTGACCTCGGAGCAGTTCGATGTCGGCGACGGCCACGACATCTATGTCGAGAGCGTCGGCCGCGCCGGCGGCATCCCGTCAGTCTATCTGCATGGCGGCCCCGGCAGCGGCTGCCAGCCCGATCATCGCCGGCTGTTCGACCCCGAGCGCTTCCACGCGGTACTGTTCGACCAGCGTGGCGCCGGCCGCAGCCGTCCTAAGGGGCGCCGCGAAGACAACACGCTGCCGCATCTGATCGCGGACATGGAAAAGATTCGCGAGAAATTCGGCTTCGATCGCTGGATGGTGGTCGGCGGCTCCTGGGGCGCGACGCTGGCGCTGGCCTATGCGCAGGCGCATCCCGACCGCGTCACCGGCATCGTGCTGCGCGCGACTTTTCTCGGCACCCGCAAGGAAATCGAGGGCGGTTTCCTCGACGTGCTGCCGCGCTTCTATCCCGCGCTGCATGCTGACTTCATCAATGTGCTGCCACCGGGCGAACGTGCACAGCCGATCGACGCTTATTTTCGCCGCATCCTCGATCCTGACGCCGCTGTGCATGGCCCGGCGGCGCGGGCCTGGGGCGAGACCGAGCGCATTCTCTCCGAACACACGCCGAACCGCGGCCGGCTCGATCCCGTCAATTCATCGCGCGCGCTGCCCGCGACGCCGTTCATGGAAGCGCATTACTTTGCAAACGACTGCTTCATGAGGCCGAACCAGTTGCTGGAACAGGCCGTCCGGCTCGCTGACATTCCCGGCATCATCGTGCAGGGCCGCTATGATTTGCTGTGCCCGCCTGCGACGTCGCATGCGCTGGCCGCATTGTGGCAGAAGGCCGAGATACGCTTCGTCGAGGGCGCCGGCCACACGTTGTATGATCCCGGCGTCCGCGACGCCGTGATGAGAGCGATCGCGGATATGGCTTCCAGAATCACCAGCTGAGGATTTGAAAAATGCCGATCGCCGGAAAAGGCATGCTGTTGACGTCGATGAACATCGATGCCGCCCATGAAGCTGAATTCAACCGCTGGTACGACCGCGAACATCTCGAAGAGCGCGTCGCCATGCCGGGCTTCCTTGAAGGGCGGCGCTATGTCGCGCATCAGGGCGATCTGAAATATCTCAGCCTCTATTCCACCGAGACCATCGAGGTGCTGGACAGTCCGTTCTACCGCAACGCGCTCGCCAACCAGACTGCATGGTCGAAGGCCAACATCGCCAACTTCAAGGGTATGATCCGCGGCGTTTCGCGCATCACCATCAGCCGCGGCACCGGCCGCGGCGCTGCCCTCGGCATCATCCAGCTGCGTCCGCCGGCCGGCGGCGCGGACAAGTTGCGTAGTGCACTGCGGGATCAACTCGATCCGGCCAAACTCGACGGAATCATCTCCATGCACCTCTTGGAGAACGACCCGGCGCTGTCCAAACCGATCACCGACGATCCCGCGGCCCCCAATCCCGGCGCCGGCGACTGGTTCGTGCTGATCGACGCCACCGATGTCAGCGTGGTCCCGGCGGCCGCAGCAGGGTTAACCGACAATGCCGCGATCAAGCCGCTGGTGATTTCTCACGGCATCTACCGGCTGATGTGGGATCTCGCGAAGAGCGACCTGCCGCGCGCGTAAGCCCCCGCAAAATCCAGCGTCTTTGCTGCACCGCCACATAACCTTCGCTGAAATTAACGTTCACATGCGCGCCATGCATTGAAAGCTGGAGATCGCGCAAAATTGCCTTTGTGCAGCGTAGGGAATGGCTCTAATAAGATAACCCTATGATCCAATTCGAAAACCACAAGAACGCCGACTGAGTGTTCGAAGCAAAATAAGGCCGCGTTCTTATTGCTCACGCGGACAAGGTAGGAATGAAACCGACTGATATTTCGGCGCCGGACTACTTCCATAAAGTGGTCGATTGCCAATGGGCCTGCCCCGCTCACACGCCAGTTCCCGAATACATCCGTTTGATTGCCGAGGGGCGTTATAGCGACGCCTATATGATCAATTGGAAATCGAATGTGTTTCCCGGAATTCTGGGACGCACTTGCGATCGCCCCTGCGAGCCGGCGTGCCGCCGCGGCCGCGTCGAGGAAACACCGGTTGCGATCTGTCGCCTCAAGCGCGTCGCCGCCGATTTCAAGGACGACGTCAAGCACCGCATGCCGAAAGTATCCGCCAGGAACGGCAAGCGCATTGCGCTGGTCGGCGGCGGTCCCGCCTCGCTTGCTGTCGCGCGCGATCTCGCGCCGCTCGGTTATCACTGCACCGTGTTTGACGCCGATCCCAAGGCCGGCGGCATGATGCGCAGCCAGATTCCAAAATTCCGGCTGCCGGATTCGGTGATCGACGAGGAAACCGATTACATCCTCAACCTCGGCATCGAGTTCAAGGGCGGCCATCGCATCGACAGCCTGAAGAAGCTGCTGGCTGAGAACTATGACGCGATCTTCGTCGGCTCCGGCGCGCCGCGCGGCCGCGAGCTCGAGATTCCCGGACGCAAGGAAGCCGCCGGCAATATCCACATCGGCATTGAGTGGCTGGCCTCGGTTTCGTTCGGGCATGTCGAGAAGATCGGCCGCCGCGTGATCGTGCTCGGCGGCGGCAATACCGCGATGGATTGCTGCCGTACCGCGTTGCGCCTGGGTGCCGAGGCGGTGACCGTGACCATCCGATCCCCCCGGCGCATCATGAAAGCCTCCGAC
>JACDAG010000606.1 GCA_013695565.1 Bradyrhizobium sp. | reverse complement strand
GTAAAGCCATTGCGCAGGGAATGTCGGATGTTCTCCGCTGCCCTGTATGCTCATGTGCATGTTCCCTAGTGCACGTCGCACATGAGACCTCGGGTGCAGCGCGCATCCGGCATTCCCTGCGCCCTCTCATTGGAGGGCGTGAAGTTTCCAGCAAACCTCGGGCGCAGTGCGTCGCGAGATCGCGAAACTGTATCCATGTCGTCCCGGCGAACGCCGGGACCCATAACCACAGGGAGTGGTTTTGCGAAAGGTCTCTGCCACCAAGTCTCTATCGAGAGATCACGCGGTATGAGTTCCGGCGTTCGCCGGGACGACCAAGACGATACTACCTCGGTCGATGACCGCGCCCTCACCCGTCCTTCTTCGCCTTCGCCCGCGTCTTCATCTCGCGGTAGCGCGCTGCGCCGCCCTCGCGGTTGTTCTGCGGGCTGCGCTCGACGGCCAGCGCGTCGTCGGGCACGTCCTTGGTGATGACCGAGCCTGAGCCGATATAGGCGCCGTTGCCGATTTTTACGGGCGCGACCAGCGAGGAGTTGGTGCCGACGAAGGCGCCCTCGCCGATCAGCGTCTTGTGCTTGAGGAAGCCGTCATAGTTGCAGGTGATGACGCCGGCACCGATGTTGGAATTGGCGCCGATATGCGCATCGCCGATGTAGGAGAGATGGTTGACCTTGACGCCGGCTTCGAGGATCGCGGCTTTGGTCTCGACGAAATTGCCGATCCGCGCGCCATCGCCGAGCGAGGTACCGGGTCGGAGCCGCGCATAGGGGCCGACGGAGGCCTTCTTGCCGATCGAGGCCTGCACGATGTGCGAGAACGAATGGATCACCGCGCCGTCGGCGATGGTGACGCCCGGGCCGATCACCACGAACGGCTCGATCGTAACGTCGTTGCCGAACGTGGTATCGGCGGCGAGATGCACGGTCTCCGGCGCGATCAGCGTCACGCCGGCATCGAGGGCTGCCTTGCGCAGCCGCGCCTGCATCACCGCTTCCGCTTCGGCGAGCTGCGCCTTGGTGTTGATTCCGCGCACTTCATCCTCGCTGGTTTCAATCACGACAGCCTCCAATCCCATGTCCCTGACGATCGCAACCGCATCGACCAGATAATACTCGCCCTTGGTGTTGGCCTTGCCGATCCGATCGAGGATCGCCAACGCCTTGCTGCCGTCGAACGCCATCACGCCGGCATTGCACAAAGTAACCTTGCGTTCCGCGGCGCTGGCGTCGGCGTGCTCGCGGATGGCGACCAGCCGGTCGCCCTCGATCAGCAGGCGGCCATAGCCGGTCGGATCGGCGGCGCGAAAACCGAGCACGGTGAGGGCTGCACCCTTCGCCAGCGGCGCCCGCATCCGCGCAAAGGTTTCCGCCGAAATCAGCGGCGTATCGCCGAAGGCCACCAGCAGATCGTCCGCGCCGCGCGCCAGGGCCTCGCGGGCCGCCAGCACCGCATGGGCGGTGCCGAGCCGTTCGCGCTGGATGAACGTCGCCGCGTCAGGGCGCATCCGCGCGACCTCGTCGGCGACCGCCTTGTGGTCGGACCCGATCACGACGGCCAGCGCCGCGCCGGCACCGTGCGGGGCGGCATCGAGCACATGCGCCAACAGCGACTGGCCGGCCATCGGATGCAGCACCTTTGGCAGCGAGGACCGCATCCGCGTCCCCTCGCCGGCCGCGAGCACCACCGTCAGGCTGGATCGAGCAGTCATCGAAAGTCCTCAAATAGAGCGTTTTCCAGCGAAGTGGAATCCGGTTCGCGTGAAGAAAACGCGTCAAAACAAGAATCTCTTGTCAGGTCAAATGCGCCGGCGCCGTCTTTAGGTGTTTTCGCTGTGAGTGGAAACCCGATTCGCCATCCCGCAAAGTTCCGGATTCAAGTTCGGGGCGGATTTCCTGTTAATGTTTGCCCTGTGATTCGGCCGGCCTCGGGAGGGCCAAAGACGTTTGGCCAAAAGAACCGACCATCTCGCTGACGGCCTGGAGACCGACAATACCGGCGGCGTGCTGAGCGGTTTGCTGGCCGAGGAAGACGAACTCGACCGTCGCGCGCTGTGGCGCATCGGCTCGTGGGGCGTCGGTGCGGTGGCCGCTGTCGTCGTCGCCGTGATGGCCAACCAGACCCAGTCGGGCTGGAAGCGCGACCAGATGGCCGCGGCCGATCTGGGCCAGCGCGCGCAGCAAATGCAGAACATCGCCAATCAGACCGAGCGCGAGGCGCGGCGGCTCGCCTCCGCCATCGATACCCTCAACAGCGACCGCGACCGGCTCTACACCCGCGTCACCTCGCTGGAACAGGGGCTGGATTCCGTCACCGGCTCGATCGCCCGCCAGGGTTCTGCTGCGGCTTCGCCGGCAACGCCTTCGCCGGCCAGCGCGCCGCCAGCTGCGCAAAACCCGGCTCCCGCCGTGGCGGTAGTGGCGACGCAGACGATCGCGCCTGAGAAGCCCACGGCCAATCCGGCCACGTCCGAGCCGAGTCCCGCGGTGGTTTCAACCGTGGCCAAGGATCCCGCGAAGGAAACAACCAAGGAATCAGTCAAGGCCGACATTCCCAGGATTGAAGGTAAAAAGTCAGACGCGGCCAAGGAAGCCGTCAAGGAAGCCGTCAAGGAAACGGCCAAAGCTGAAGCCGCCAAGACCGAGGCGGCGAAAACCGAGGCTGCCAAAACCGATACTGCGAAGACGGACGCCGCAAAGCCCGAGATCGCGACGCCGGCCACGCCGCTGATCGCCGCGAAGTCGTTCATGGCGCCGCCGGATCCCTCCGCTACCAAGCTCGAACCGACCAAGCCGCTCAGTCCGGTGATCGCTGGCCCGATCCCGGAAGTGATGGCGGCGGCACCCACGGCGACGGACGCCGAGGCGGATGAGGAAACCGGCCCGAAGGTGGCGATCCAGCGCACCCAGTTCGGGGTCGATC
>JACDAG010000594.1 GCA_013695565.1 Bradyrhizobium sp. | reverse complement strand
GCTGAGTTCCGCGCGGCGGCTCACGAAGGAGTGGCGCAAATATAATGCATCCGGGCTGTCGGATCACGGGCGCGGCGTCCGTCCTTGGGGTGAAACACAGGAACGAGGTTCATCAAGGATAGCGGCTCATGAAGACCCCCGAAATCGCCACCAAGCAGGAAGCGCTGGCCGCCCGCCGGGCATTTCTGGTCGAGGAAAAGGGCTTTACCCGGGCGCGGGACGAGCTTGCGCGCAAGCGCCGTGAACTGCCATGGGTCAGGGTTGACAAGCGCTATGAATTTCAATCCTCCAACGGCAAAGAGACGCTCGGCGATCTCTTCGCAGGCCGCCATCAATTGATCGTCCAGCACTTCATGTTTGGCCCCGAGTGGCAGGAGGGTTGTGTCGGCTGCTCGTTCAACGCCGATCATGTCGACGGGGCCATTCCCCACATCCAGGCGCGCGACGCAACCTTCGTTGCGATCTCGCGCGCGCCACTCCCAAAACTTCAGCAATTCCGCCAGCGCATGGGCTGGCGCTTCAAATGGGTGTCGAGCCTTGGTAGCGACTTCAACTACGACTTCGACGTCTCATTCCGGAATGAAGACATCGCGACCGCGCGCGCTCAGTACAATTACCGTCCGCTGGATTTCGAGATCGAAGACCTCTCGGGATACAGTATCTTCTGCAAGAACCGCGACGGTGAGATCTTCCACACCTATTCAACCTTTGCGCGCGGCGACGAAATGCTGATGACGGCCTACATGTACATCGATCTTCTTCCCATGGGCCGCAACGAGGGTGAACTGCCGGAACCGTCATCCTGGTGGCGGCATCACGACAGGTACGCCGGTGGCGCAGGCGACACCGGCAGCGATCCGTCCGCCAAGAAGAACTGTTGTTGATCCTGAAGTCCTATCGCACCGCGAACGGCGCCTGATAGGGCCGGCCGAACGGAACGCCGTTGATCACGGTCTGCACCGGTTTGAGCGCCAGCTTGCCGTCGCGCTTGTTGTTGCGGGTATCGACGAACGAGACCGGCGCCTCGACCAGTTCCATGATCGCGACATCGCCGGGGGCGCCGATTTGCAGCGTGCCGATCTTCGGCGCGCGGTTGATGATCTTGGCCGGGGCCGAGGTTGCCATCGCCACCACCTGCTCCACCGTGAATCCAAGCGGAATGAACTTGCTCATCACGTTCGGCAGGAAGGGGATGCCCGGCGAGTTGCCGGAATAGACGTGAATATCGGACGAGATCGTATCCGGCGGGCAGCCGCCCGCGATCGCGACTTCCGCCACCGTGAAATCGAAACTGCCGCCGCCATGGCCGACGTCGAACATCACGCCGCGCTGCTTGGCGGCCAACGCCGCCGGCAACAGCTTGCCGTCCTGCACGATGTTGGTGAAGGTGCCGGCGATGTTCGGCGCGCCGGAATAGCAATGCGTCAGCACGTCGCCCGGCCGCAGCAGATCGAGAATCTGCGACATCAACTCCCTGGTTTCGACGCCGCCGATATGCACCATCATCTTGGCTTGCCAGCCGCACATCTCGCAGGCCTGGATGCCCCGCTTCAGCGGCTCGAGGCCGTGTTTGGCGATGACATTCTCCGACATCCGGACTTTGACGCCGAGCAGGAAATCCGGATTTTCGGCCAGCGCCATGGCGCAGGCTTCAACCTGCGCATAGTCGATGTTGTAGAGTTCGGCGACGGGGAATCCGGACAGCCCGTTGTTGGCGATGTGAACGAAGGCGTAAATCCGCGCGCGCGATTGCGCCACGATATAACGGCGCAGCGCGCCGAGATTGTTGACGCCGGCATCGCCTGCCGACACCACCGTTGTCGTCCCCTGGAACTGCACCAGTTCGTCGGCGGGAATGCCGATCGCCGAACCGTAGGGATAGACGTGGGAGTGCAGGTCGATCAGCCCCGGCGTCACCAGCTTGCCGGCGGCGTCAATGGTCTTCGAAGCACGGGCGGCCGGTATGTCGGCCTCGATCGCCTCGATCATGCCCCAGCGAATGCCGATGTCGCGTTTTCCCCGCAGCGACTGGCTGGGATCGAGCACATCGCCGCCCTTGATCACGAGGTCGAACTTGTCGTTCGGCCCCATTGCGGCATGGGCGCGCCCTGACATGGCGGCGACCGCGGCCGATCCGCTCAGGCTCAGGAAATCTCGGCGTGAAAATCCGCTCATGGCAGCGCTCCCCCATATGATTTTTATGGAACGATGATGCGCCGGGACGCGGTTTTGCGCAAGCTGACGGGCGTGTGCCCACTAAGGGGCCATGAAAAAGAAAGACGGCACGGTGTCCGTAGCGGGTGAAGTTGTCGTATTTTTGTAGCGCGTGATCTGTCGCCTTCGTTGTTGAGTTTTCGGAGGAGCCGGAAGGCGTGGACGGTTCCGCCGGTTTGGTCATGGCATGGATATTTGCGG
>JACDAG010000591.1 GCA_013695565.1 Bradyrhizobium sp. | reverse complement strand
ATCGGATAGGTCTTCAGCAGCGCAAAGCGGCCGGAGCGATCCTGCTTCCAGATTTCGAGTTCGGCTTCCTGCTTGAACAGCCGGACCAGAATCGGCGAATTCAGGTCCATGTCCTTTTCGACCATCGCCTGGATCAGCTTCGGCGGCACCGGCTGATTGGCCTTGGCGTTGCTGGCCAGCGAAATCTCGTCGCTATTGCAGCCAGCCAGCATCACGCTGGCCGCGAGGGCAGCCGACGTGATGAGCGCGCGAACCAGCGAGCGATAAATCAAAAGCTAAGCTCCACACCCCAAGGGCAATTCAAGGGCAATTTCCGCACCCCAACCACAGCGTCATGCCCTGAAGCCGATGTCTAAAATCTTACCCTTTAGGCCGATTTGTCGCAACTCGAACAGGCCGTGCCAGCCGGTTCCTTGGCCGGCATGGTCAACAGACCTTAAAGAACGCGGTCGGGGCATAATTGCGGCCAAATTCAATGATTTGGCGAAAAATCGGCGATTTTGAGATGGGCGCGCCGCTTTGGCGGGCCCGCAGCGGGCTTGATCGCTCCAAAAAGGGCGGAATCGAAGCCTTATCAGCCCAGTTTGCGGCCGATATCGAGGAACTTCTGTCGCCGCTGCTTGCGCACGCCATCCGCATCGAGGTTGCGGAGGTCGTTGAAGGCCTGGGCGATGGCATCTCCGGTAGAGGCAATGATGGCGGCGGGGTCGCGATGGGCGCCGCCGGGGGGCTCCTTCAGGATATGGTCGATCACACCGAATCGCAGCATGTCCTGGGCGGTGATCTTCATGCTGGTCGCGGCTTCCTGCGCCTTGGTGCCGTCTCGCCACAGGATCGAGGACGCCGCTTCCGGCGAGATCACGCTGTAGATCGCGTGTTCGAACATCAGCACGCGGTTGGCGGTGGTGATCGCGATCGCTCCGCCGGACATGCCCTCGCCGGTGATGATCGCGACATTGGGGACGCCGAGCGACAGGCAGGTGTCGGTGGAGCGCGCGATCGCTTCGGCTTGCCCGCGTTCCTCGGCGCCGATGCCGGGATAGGCGCCGGCCGAATCGACGATCGACAGCACGGGAATGCCGAAGCGGTCGGCCATCTCCATCAGGCGGACGGCCTTGCGATAGCCTTCCGGGCGCGCCATGCCGAAATTGTGCTTGATGCGGCTCTCGGTGGTGGCGCCCTTTTCCTGGCCGACCACGCAGATGGCCTCGCCGCGAAAACGCCCGAAGCCGCCCATCAATGCTTCGTCCTCACCGAACTTGCGGTCGCCCGCCATCGGCGTGAATTCGGATATTAGCGTGTTGATGAAATCGGTGAAGTGCGGGCGCTGCGGATGGCGCGCCACCAGCGTCTTCTGCCACGGCGTCAGGCTGGCGTAGAGGTCGGTCAGCGCCTGCGACGCCTTGTCCTCGACTCGCGCAATCTCATCACCGATGTCGCTGCCGCTCGCGGCCAGCGCGCGCAGTTCGTCGACCTTGGCCTCGAGTTCGGCGACGGGTTTTTCGAAGTCGAGATAGCTGCGCATTTGATCCGGCATCAAACCAATATAGGGAGGAACCTGGCTGCGGGCGAAGGGGTTTCGTCTTTGAGAAAGAAGATTAGTCTCTTCAACGATTTAGCGGGTGCTCTGGGCGAATGCCCACGGCAGGGTGTGAGAGGGTGAGGCTCTTTCGGGGGAGAAGGCGTCGAAGTCAAGGCGGGATACTTGCTGGAGGCGCGGAAGTCTACTTCTCCGCCAGCGGATGCAGGTCGCGCACCAGGCTCTTCAACCGCTCCTCGACCACATGGGTATAGATCTGCGTGGTCGAGATATCGGTATGGCCGAGCAGCGTCTGCACGATACGCAAGTCAGCCCCATTGTGCAGCAGGTGACTGGCGAAGGCATGACGCAGCACGTGCGGCGAGACCAGTCGCGGCGCCAGCCCCGAGGCGGAGGCGAGTTCTTTCAGGTCGCGCGCGAAATGCTGCCGCGTCAGATGTCCGCTTTCGCCGAAGGAAGGAAACAGCCATTTCGAGGCGGGGGCGTTTTTCTTCTTCTCCGGCTTCAGCGCTTCCATCGCGGCGAGGTAATCGGCCATCGCCTGCCGCGAGGCCTCGTTCAGCGGCACCAGCCGCTCCTTGTTGCCCTTGCCGCGCACCACGATCATGCGGGCATCGCGGCGCGCCGCCGACAGCGGCAGCGCCACCAGTTCGGAAACCCGCAAACCGGTGGCGTAGAGCACTTCGAGCAGGCAATGCAGCCGTAGCGCGCGGAGCCGTTGCGGGGGCGTGGTGTCCGTTTCCGTCAGCGCCTTGGACTGCGTCAGCATGCGGTCGACATCAGCGATCGACAGCACTTTGGGCAGGCCGCGGCCGCGTTTTGGACCCGACAGGATCGCCGCGGGATCGTCGCTGCGGATCCGTTCATTGAGCAGGAAGCGAAACAGATGCCGCATTGCCGACAGCCGCCGTGCCACGCTGGACGATTTGAAGCCGCGGGTGTCGAGATCGGCCAGATAATCCCGCAGCGTCTGGGTCTCGGCGCCGGCAAAGTCCTGGCCGGTACAGCCCAGGAACTCGGAAAAATCGGTGAGGTCGCGGCGGTAGGCGTCGAGCGTATTGTCGCCCGCCCCCTGTTCCGCCGCGAGCATGTCGAGGAACAAATTGGTCAGCTTTGGGTCTGAATTCGTCTTCGAAGCGGTCCTGGAGTCCATCCTTAAGACCATAGCGCCTATTTCTTGAGGAACTTATCCGGGGCAATGGTGACGGTCATTTCCCGCGGCTTCGGATTGACGAAATTCGCCAGCGCGAAGACGACGCCATAGCCGATCCCGGCAATGATGCCGACGACCGTCAAGAAGCGGAACAGACTGGGCATCAGGACGCCTTGAGGGTGGCCTTCAGGATAGCCATCGGAGCGGCTTGGGCCACGAATTAACCATTGAAATCATCGGGGTTGGCCGAACCCGACTACCTACATGTTCCCCTTGGCGTTGCAAGAGTCTCTGGCAAGGGTCTGGCAACGGTATCGGCGGGGGTAGTATAGGTGGCGCGGAAGCGCGGAAATCCGCAAGCGACAGAGTTTTGGATGCCCGAGACCGCTATACCGGCACAAGCAAGCAGCCCCCAGGAAGCCGAGATCGCGGCGGTTCTGGGAAGGCGTTCGATCGTGCTGGTCGGCATGATGGGGGCAGGCAAATCCACGATCGGCCGCCGGCTGGCGGCGCGGTTGCGGCTGCCGTTCCTCGATGCCGATATCGAGATCGAGGCGGCAGCCAGCATGTCGATCCCGGACATTTTCGCCACCCATGGCGAACTGTATTTTCGCGACGGCGAGGCCCGGGTGATCGCGCGGCTGCTCGACAACGGGCCGGCCGTGATCGCGACCGGCGGCGGCGCCTTCATGCGCGAGGAAACCCGCAAGCGGATCGCCGACAAGGCGGTCTCGATCTGGCTCAAGGCGGATCTCGACGTGATCATGAAGCGCGTGAAACGCCGCGCCGACCGGCCGTTGCTGCAGACCGAGGATCCGGTGGCGACCGTCGCCCGCCTGCTCGAAGTCCGCGAGCCGGTCTATCAAAGCGCCGACCTGACGATCCTGTCGCGCGACGTTCCGCACGAACGGATCGTCGACGAATGCATGGATGCCTTGCGCGTCCGGCTCTGCGGCCACATCGCGCCGCCGGCCCAAGAATCAACGGCAGCAACGACAGCACCAACGGACGGGATGAGCGCGACGTCATGGCGGCACCCCTGAAACACTCCGATCCCATTACCGTCGAGGTAGCGCTCGGCGATCGCGCCTATGACATCATTATCGGCCGCGATGTGCTGGGATCGCTGGGCGCGCGGATCGCGGCCCTCCGGCCGGGCGTGCGAACCGCCATCGTCACCGACCGCACCGTGGCCAGGCACTGGCTGGAGCCAACACAGGCGTCGCTCGCCGCGGCCGGCATCCCAACGTCGCATGTCGTCGTCGACGAAGGCGAGGGGTCGAAAACCTATGCCGGACTTGAGAAGGTCTCTGAAGCGCTGATCGCTGCAAAAATAGAGCGCAACGATCTGGTGATCGCGCTTGGCGGCGGCGTCGTTGGCGATCTCGCCGGATTTGCGGCGGCGATCCTGCGCCGCGGTGTTGATTTCGTGCAGGTGCCGACGTCGCTATTGGCGCAGGTGGATTCTTCCGTCGGCGGCAAGACCGGCATCAACTCGCCGCAAGGCAAGAACCTGCTCGGTGCGTTTCATCAGCCGGTGCTTGTCATCGCCGACACCTCCGCATTGGACACGCTCTCGCCGCGCCAGTTCCGTTCGGGCTACGCCGAAGTCGCCAAATATGGCGTGCTCGGCGATGAAGCGTTCTTCGCCTGGCTCGAGACCAATCACTCCGGCATCTTTTCCGGCAGTGCGGCGCGCGAGCACGCGGTTGCCACCTCCTGCCGCGCCAAGGCGGCGATCGTGTCGCGTGACGAGCGCGAAACCGGTGAACGCGCGCTGCTCAATCTCGGCCACACCTTCGGCCATGCGCTGGAGGCCGCCACCGGCTTCTCCGATCGGCTGTTCCACGGCGAGGGCGTTGCCATCGGCACGGTGCTGGCGGCGGAATTTTCCGCGCAACTCGGCATGATCTCGCAAGCGGACGCCGCGCGGGTCGAACGTCATCTGTCTTCCGTGGGATTGCCGACCCGGTTGCAGGACATCGCCGGCTTCACCCAGGAGGGGCTGGCCGACGCCGATGCGCTGCTGGCGCTGATGGCGCAGGACAAGAAGGTCAAGCGCGGCAAGCTCACCTTCATCCTGCTGGAAGCTGTCGGGCGCGCGGTGATCGCAAACGACGTCGAGCCCACATTGGTTCGCGATTTTCTGAAAGCCAAACTGACGAAAAGCTGAACTCTGTCCGGATGACATAACTTGGACTGGATTACCTTCTCCATCGTTGTTGCCTGTCTGTTCGTCTCCGCCTTCTTCTCGGCGAGCGAGACCGCGCTGACCGGCGCCTCGCGGGCCAGCATGTTGCGGCTCTCCAAGCAGGGCAACCGCGAGGCCGGCGTCGTCTCCAGCCTGTTTGCGATGCGCGAGCGGATGATCGGCGCGCTGCTGCTCGGCAACAACATCGCCAATATCGGCGCCTCGGCGCTCGCGACCGGCATCTTTACCGCCTGGTTCGGCGAGGTCGGCGTGCTCTATGCGACCGGCGTGATGACGGTGCTGGTCGTGATCTTCGCGGAAGTGCTGCCCAAGACCATTGCCATCAACGCGCCGGAACGGGTGTCGCTATTGGTGGCGCGCCCGATGAAGCTGATGGTCTTCATTCTGGGGCCGCTGCTCACGATCATCGAGGCGATCGTGCTGGCGCTGATGAAAATGCTCGGCATCGCGGTCGGCGCCCACCAGGCGATCTTGTCGCCGACCGAGCGCCTTCGCGGCGCGGTCGACCTTTTGCACCACGAGGGCAAGGTCGAGAAGCTGGACCGCGACATGTTCGGCGGCCTGTTGGATCTCAACGAACTGCAGGTCTCCGACGTCATGGTCCACCGCACAGAGATGGTGATGATCAACGCCGATCTGCCGCCGGAAGAACTGGTGCGCGAGGTGCTGGCGACCGAATACACCCGCATTCCCCTGTGGCGCGAGAAACCTGAGAACATCATCGGCGTGCTGCACGCCAAGGATTTGCTACGCGCCATCCGCGCCTCCGAGGGCGATACTTCCAGCATCGACGTCTCGACCATCGCGCTGCCGCCCTGGTTCGTCCCGGAAATGCGTCCGGTCTCCGAGCAGCTCAAGGCGTTCCGCCGCCGCAAGACCCATTTCGCGCTCGTCGTCGACGAGTATGGCGAAGTCGAAGGCATGGTGACGCTGGAAGACATTCTGGAGGAAATCGTCGGCGATATTTCCGACGAGCACGACGTGGTGGTGGCCGGCGTCCGCGCCCAGCCCGACGGCTCGGTCGTGGTCGACGGCTCGGTGCCGATCCGCGATCTCAACCGCGCGATGGACTGGCATCTGCCCGACGAGGAGGCGACCACGATCGCCGGTCTCGTGATTCACGAAGCGCGCTCGATCCCGGAGCGCGGCCAGAGTTTTACCTTCCACGGTTTCCGCTTCCGCGTGCTGCGCCGCGAGCGCAACCGCATTACCGCCTTGCGGATCGTCGCAGTGCCGCGCGAGACCGAGGCCGAGGAAAAGAAGCCGAAGCGGGCGGGCACGGCGTTCTGAGGGCTACGCGCGGAAGCTCGAGGTCGCGCCGCACATACAACTGTCATCGCCCGCGAAGGCGGGCGACCCAGTATTCCAGAGACGTCAGTGATTGAATCGAGAAGCCGCTGCGTACTGGATCCCCGCATGCGCGGGGATGACAATCCGTTTTGGAATGAAGAGAGCGACGCTGCGTGCGGAATTGTAGTCAAGCCGGAATGGCGCGATCTCCGGGATAATCATAGGCAATCGCCGCCTTGAAGTCGTCGGTCCTGCCGATGATCAGCGCTCGATAATCTTCCGCGGAAATGGCGCGATCCGCTACCCGCGTCAGGCCACGCGATACCGGAATCAACAGGTCGCCGGGCGTGTTGCCGCGAAGTGAGTGAATGGCTGCGGCGTCGCCGCCCTGCGCGCCAAGACCCGGCGCCAAGATGATCGAGCGCGGCAGCAATTGCCGCAGCCGCCGGCCTTGATGCGGGACCGTCGCGCCGACCACGGCACCCACCGCATTGAGC
>JACDAG010000563.1 GCA_013695565.1 Bradyrhizobium sp. | reverse complement strand
ACGGCCTCATTCGCCGTCAACCCGGCGTCGCCCGAAGCATCCAAATCCTCGTGGCTCCAGAAGGCCTGCCCATCCTCAATTGGCTTGGAATCAACCAGTCAGAACCACTGTGACGAGGTACTAGGGCGCGTCCTCGACGTCGGTCTCCGGCCGGTCGTTGCCGGCGGCGGTCTCGGTCTGCCATTTGCCGTCGGCGGTTTCGTATTCGATCACCTCGGTACGGCCGGGCACCCGCTGCTCGGCGGCCGCGCGCCGCGCTGCCGCGAGCGCGGCCGCATGGTTTGGATAGGGTTCTGAAAACACGCCGTTGGTGGTGTAGGCCCAGCCGCCGTCATGCTCGACGATCTTGTAAGTCACGTGGCTCATCGGGAACTCGCTGTTGCCATGGCCGAGAGGGGTAAACGCGCCGCTCAATCCATGGCAGGATAATCGAAACTGTCGGACTTTGCATCGGCCGTTCGTCCTTGGAATGGCCCGTTGGCGTGTACGCGCCTCAAGGAGAGAATCATGTGCCGCAACATCAAGACCCTGTTCAATTTCGAGCCGCCGGCGACGCATGCGGAAATCCATGCCTCGGCGTTGCAATTCGTGCGCAAGCTCTCCGGATTCAACTCGCCTTCGCAGGCCAATGCGGAAGCCTTCAACCGCGCGGTATCCGAAGTCTCCGACAGCGCCCGCCGCCTGCTGGCGTCGTTGCAGACCAACGCACCGACCCGTGACCGCGAGGTCGAGGCCGACAAGGCGCGGGAGCGTTCGCGGGCCAGATTCGGTACGTGACACGCGTCACAGTGGGGTAAGCCGGTTCCACCTACGTTGGCTCCATGTTCGAGCCAATGGAGGATGCCATGAAGCCGACGCTTTCCCTGAAACTGAGCGCCTTCGCGTTCGCCGTGCTGTGGTCCGGCTGGATGCTGTGGTTGAGCGACGAGCCTCGCACGCTCGCCATCACCGCCGCCTGCGCCTTGGTTGCCGGCTGTCTCTGGTATCGCATCATGCGCTGGTGTTTCCGGCAGATGCGCCTGCTGCCCACGGCAACAGCCCAGTAGAGCGTTTTCCAGCGAAAGCCTGCCCCGGACTTAATCCGGGGTGGATACCGGTTCGCGTCAAGAAAACGCGTCAACTCAAGAGGCGTCCCATTTCACCGGCAAATTGAGCAGGCCGCGAAACGCCCACCCCCCGATCCGCACCGGTTCGCGGTCATCGAGCCGCAATCCCTTCAGCCGCGCGAAAATACCGGGCAGGGCGACATCGGCGACCATGGCGCGGGAGGCAAACGCGCCGGCGCAATAATGCGGGCCGGCGCCGAAGGCGATGCTCTTCGATGTGTTGCGGGTGATGTCGAAACGATCGGGATCGCCGAAACAGGCCTCATCGCGGTTGGCAGAGCCGAACATGAAGAACACGCGATCCTCGGGCTCGAAATCGACGCCGCCATACGACCACGGTTTTGCGACGCGGCGCGGCGACATTCCGATCGGCGCGATCCAGCGCGCATATTCCTCGAACACATCGAGCCACTTTGCCTTGCCATCGCGGACCAGCGCGAGCTGTTCGGGATGCGTCAGCAGCGCCCAGGTCGCGCCCGCAATGGCGTCGCGCGGTTCGTTCTGGCCGCCCGAGATCGCCAGCTTGATGTTGGCACGGATGCTGTCGACGTTCTGGCCGGAGGCCAGCAGCACGCTGAGGATCGAGGTGTTGGGATGTTTGGTCACCACCGGGATCATGTCGTCGATCGCGGCATCGATGCCTGATGTGGCGGCGTGGCAGCGTGCCTCGATCTCCTTGTTACCGCTGTAGTTCGCGATACCGTCGATCATCGCCTGCGACCAGGCGTCCATGTCCTGGAAGCGCATGTTGGTCAATCCGGTGATGTCTTTCAGGCATTCGGCCGACAGCGGCAGCGCCAGCGCCTTGCAGAGATCAGCGGAGCCTTTCGGCGCCAGCTCGTCGAGGATGCGGTCGGCATGGGCCTGGAACTGGCGCACCCAGGTATCGCGCACGGTGCGCGGCGACACCGCCGGAAACATCGCCGCGCGCTCCGACATATGCGCATCGCCATCCTTGCGCATCATGTTGTGGCCCATCAGCACGTTCATCAGCCCCGCCGGCTGATGCGACGAGAACACGTCGACGCGTTTCTCCTGCGTGAAGATGTCGTCGCGCCGCGTGAACACGGTCGAGCCGAGTTGCGGCACGAACGCGATCGGCGCCTCCTTCCGCATCCGCGCCAGTGCCGGGTAGGGATCGGCCCAGAATGTGGCAACGTCGATGTCGAAATGCGGGGCGTTGGACATGGTCGGTTACCTACTCAAGAGCGATCTGTCATTGCGAGCGCAGCGAAGCAATCCATTCACATGGCGTGGATTGCTTCGTCGCTACGCTCCTCGCAATGACGGCGCTGGTCAACCATCGTCACACTGTCCTGTAGGCGCCATCCACCATCACGATCGAGCCGGAGACGTAGGCGGACATGTCGGACGCCAGGAAGATCGCGGGGCCGACGATGTCTTCGGCGGTGCCGGCGCGCCCGAGCGGGGTGTGGTCGACGAACACCTTCACCAGCGCCGGATTGCTGGCGCGGACCTTTTCGTTCAGCGGCGTTTCGATGAAGCCCGGGCCGATCGCGTTGACGCGCACGCCGTCCTTGCCGAGTTCGGCCGCGAGCGCCTTGGTGAAGCCGAGCACGCCGTGCTTGGAGGCGGTATAGGCCGGCGAACTCGGCGTCTTCAGATGCACGAACGACTGGATCGAGCCGATGTTGACGATGCGTCCCTTGGTGGCGCGCAACGGTTCGAGGAACGCATGCGTCACATTGAAGACGCCGGTGAGGTTGATCGCGATGATGTCTTCCCAATCGTTGATCACGGCCTCCGTCGCGCCAAGCATGCCGTTGCGTCGGGCGATGCCGGCATTGTTGACCAGGATCGTGACCGGGCCGACTTTTTCGGCGATGTTTTTGGCCACCGCGACGCAGTCGTCGCGCCTGGTGACGTCGAGGAGATAGCTCACCGCCTGACCGCCGGCATCCCGGATTTCTTTCGCCACGTCGGCTGCCGCCGTCTCGTTCATGTCGAGCAGCACGACCCCCGCGCCTTCGCGGGCATAACCGTTCGCAATCGCGCGCCCGATGCCGGAGCCAGCGCCGGTGATAACCGCGATGTGGTTTTGGAGAAGTGGCATGGGAGTTTCCTCAAATTTTGCTGTTTTGTACGCGGCATCTTAGGGGGCGGACGCTGCTACGTCAGCCCCCGGAAGCCGCGATCATGCGCGGGGCAAGTGTGTGCGGAGCATGTAGCCGGAGGAATGCGCACGCGAAAATGGCCGGGGGATCGCCCGCCGGCCATCCGAGACTCGCTTGTAGGGTAGGCAAAGTCACCGGGTCGCGCGAATGCGCACCCGATGACAGGCTCCGCGTGCCCACCATCTTTCGAGTTGAAAATAGAAATGGTGGGAACGGCGCTTCGCGCCTTTGCCCACCCTAGGCGCCGCTCAATGCGCTCAGTACGAGCAGGTGCCGTTGTGCAGCAGGCCATCCTTGAGCACCAGCGCGTCGCCGAAGGTCGGCACTTCGCTGTTGATGACGACGGTGTAATTGCCCGGATACGGCACGGTCGGGGTGCTCTGGTCCCAGATCTGGCAGAAGCCGGAATCCTGCCAGCGGATCAGATGGAACGAGGCCTGGGCGGGGCTCATGGCGGCGAGACAAAGACGGTGCATGAGGATCTCCTTGATATCGAGGGGCTTGCTGCTCTCCCGGGGTAATCGAACGGGCAAATCGAAATCCAATCCGGGAGGCGCCCGAGGCGTCATGCCCCGGTCATGAATTATGTCCCGCGAGTGCCCGATTGGTTCAAAGCCGCCTGCCGGAAAGGGCCGGGCCGCAAGCGCGGTGGAACCCCGCCATCGCGCGAGCCGCGAATAGGCTTTGTCGATTCCGTCAATCGGCTACAATCGAACAGACGCGACTCGGGTTCGCCGTCGCGACCCGCTCTCCACCCCAGGGAACAATCCATGAAGAAGTTATCCGCCATCGCAGTCGTGTTCGCAGCCCTCACGGCTTTAGCCGGCCTCACGACCTCCGTCGCCCATGCCGATGAGGGCTCCGTCGCGCTGACGATCTACAAGGCAGGCTGGATCATCGGCGGCTCCGGCGGCAGCGGCACGCTGAACTTCCGCGGCCGGCGCTACGGGCTCTCCACCGGCGGGCTGGATTACGGCCTGGTGTTCGGCGG
>JACDAG010000662.1 GCA_013695565.1 Bradyrhizobium sp. | reverse complement strand
GGCCGAGGGCACGTCGATGGTGCGGCCCGACCAGGTCTGCAACTCCGGCAGAAACGCGCCCGACGTCCCGCAGCGGTACCATTGCAGGCCGCCCTCGAATCCGGTGCGGGCATATTCGGCGCTGTAGAAAGAGAGTTCGTGGTCGGGCAGCCATTGGTTGGCGGCGATCGCGGCGGCCGACGGCATTTCCTCGGCGACGGTGGCAGCCATGTCCTTGGCAAAATCCATCACGTAATAGGTCGGCAGTTTGGCGATCTCGCCTGCCGACCATGATTTCAGCGGATAGGGCGCGTTGTCTTTCCAGTCCGCGCTCTTGTGATGGTAGTAGGCGCGCAGGAAATCATGCACGTTCTGCGGCGCGTGGTGCATGTTGGCGTCGGCCTCGCGCGTCGAATAGTACCATTGGTAATGTTTCCGCGGCCGCGGCAGGGCTGCGAGCTCGCGATGGATCGGGTCTTCCGCGGCGGGCTTTGCCGGTGCATCCGCGGTGTTGAACGGCAGCGCCGGCGGCCCTGAAAACGGCGCGCTCATCAGCGCGACCGAGCGGAACACGTCAGGCCGCAGCAGCGCGCACCAGGCGGCAACCGAGCTGCCGAAGTCGTGCCCGATCACCGCGTCAACGTGTCGATAGCCGAACGCTGACACCAGCCCGAGCGCATCGCGCACCAGATTGGTGAGCCGGAACGAGGCGAGATCGCCGTCGTAATTCGGATCCCATCCGGTGGTGCGGCCATAGCCGCGCTGGTCGGGCGCGATCAGATGATAGCCCGCCGCTGCAAGCACCGGCATCACCTTGCGCCAGCTGAAGGCGAGTTCGGGAAAGCCGTGCAGCAACAGCACGCAGGGCCGGCCGGGTGTTTCGAACCCGGCTTCCAGCACGTGCATGCGCAGGCCGTTGATCCCATCGACGTAGCGGGAGCGGATGGTGGACGGGAGCGGGATGTCGGGGAGGGCGGTCATGGTTCTCGCCTTTCTTCCCCTCTCCCCTTGTGGGAGAAGGTAAATGATCGCTTAGAGCACCTAAGTGTAACTTACTGATTAATCAACCCTTTGTAGTTGCTCTATAACTTCTCGCGGAGAATAACGGAGTGCAACCGACAAACCCGTCGGTTTTAGCTCCCCTAATTGCTCCCCGAGGAGGCCATATGCGCCACGCGAGACTGCTCACGGACGTCGGCATCAAGCGTCTTGGCTACAACGAAAAGACCACGCCAGCAAACGGTCGGATGGAAATTTGGGACACTGGTTGCCCTGGGCTCGTCCTGCGGGTGACGCCGCGTGGTACCAAAACGCTTAGCGTTATCTAACGCGTCCGAGACCAGACGACCGAAGCCGGTCGCATGACCTTTGGTACCCAAAAGCGGATTACCCTGGGCACATTGCCCTCGCTCGGGTTGGTCGATGCCAGGGCGAAGGCTAACAACATAATCGAACACGGCAAGGCAGGCCGCGACCCGCGCTCCTATCGCCGCGCCGAGGCCGCCCTGCGCCACGACAACACCTTCACGAAGGTCAGGGAGCGTTTTGTAAACGTCGTAAAACCAAATCTGAAATCGTGGAAAAACTTCGAGCAGTCGTTGTTGCTGCATGTCGAGCCCAGGTGGGGCAGCCGTCCCATACAAGATATCCGCCGCGCCGACGTGCATGCGCTGCTGGACGATTTGGTCGAGGAGGACAAGATACAGACCGCGATCGCGATCCGAAAGCGGCTGTCTCGGCTGTTCAACTGGGCTGTAGACCGCGAGATAATCAAGGATAGCCCGGTCGGTGGCCTAAAGCGTGACGACCTGAAGAAGAACCACGAGGCTGGCCGCGCACTCACGGATGCAGAACTTCGCAAGGTTTGGCGTGCCACCGTCTCGCTGGGCTATCCATATGGCCCGCTATACCAACTGCTGATCCTGACTGGTCAGCGCCGCAGCGAGTGGGCTGACGCCAAGCGCTCCGAGGTTGACGGTCCCGAGCGCTGGCTGGAGGTGCCCAAAGGGCGGCACAAGAGCAAGCGCGACCACGTCGTACCATTATCGGATGCTGCCTGGGCGCTGTTCGACACACTGCCGGTGTGGAAGGGCAACGACTATCACCTGTTCTCATCGTCCTACGGCGAGCGGTCCGTGTCAGACTTCTCGAACGCGAAAGAACGCTTGAACAAATTGCTGACCAAGGTTGCACCGTTCCGCGTGCATGACTTCCGCGTGACGTGCGAGACCCGGCTAGCAAAGCTTGGCTTCAATCAGGAAGTCCGCGACGCGGTGCTCGGCCATGCCAAGCAGGGCTTGCAGCGCATCTACAACAAGCACAGCTACCTTGATGAAAAACGTGCAGCGCTCGACGCCTACGCCAAGCACGTCATGGCGGTGGTCGCATGAATTGGATTTTAGACAGCAAGAAAGTCGACCTTAACGACCTCGTGGCCGCCATCATCATCGCCGTTAAAATGCCGGTGATTGGAAACGATGAAGTCGATCCGCTCGGGGTTGACCTGTTGCCGTACGTCGAAAGCTTGAAGCGACTGGTCGTCGATGCCCAAGAGAAGTTCCGGGGAGAGGCATCGAAACTCCACTGGTATGGTAATTCCATGGGAGCGTACAAACGAAAATACGAAGATAACGAGCTGCCAATTCGATTGGCGATGGAAGACCATAGCGATGGTGCCGAAGAATGGAAAACCCTCTTTGATCGCGGCTATAAAAGACCGACCGCCGGCAGGCCGACTCCCAATCTTGACAACCCCGACGGTCCGCCTTCGATCTTTTTGCACCCCGTGTATGACTTGATCGAGAAATGGTGGGTCGATACGTTGTCGACAAAGTTCAGCCCTGACTTTGGTGGGGCCGACAG
>JACDAG010000551.1 GCA_013695565.1 Bradyrhizobium sp. | reverse complement strand
GTGCGTTCGCAGGGACGACATAGCAAGTTGGCGCGCGCACCACACCTACATCGTCGCCCCGAGCACCCACGGCGCGAACTCGGCGCCGCCGAAATCGAAGCTCTCGCTCTTGGTCGGCTGGCCGGATGCGGTCTTCAGCATCAATTCGAAGATGCGCTGGCCGCATTGCTGCACGGTCTCCTCGCCGTCGAGGATGGTGCCGCAATTGACGTCCATGTCGTCTTCCATGCGCGTGTACATCGCCGTGTTGGTCGCAAGCTTGATCGAGGGCGCCGGCTTGCAGCCGAACACGCTGCCGCGGCCGGTGGTGAAGCAAACCAGATTGGCGCCGCCCGCCACCTGCCCGGTTGCTGCGACCGGGTCGTAGCCGGGCGTGTCCATAAAGACAAACCCCTTCTTGGTGATGGTTTCGGCGTAGTTCAGCACGTCGACCAGATTGGTGGTGCCGGCCTTGGCCATCGCGCCCAGTGATTTTTCCAAAATCGTCGTGAGCCCGCCGGCCTTGTTGCCCGGGCTCGGATTGGCGTTCATCTCGGCGCCTTCGCGCTCGGTGTACGCCTCCCACCAGCGCATCAGCCCGACCAGTTTTTCGCCGACCTCGCGGCTGACCGCGCGGCGCGTCAGGAGATGTTCGGCGCCGTAGGTTTCGGGCGTTTCCGACAGGATCACGGTGCCGCCGTGCCGTACCAGAAGATCGCTCGCCGCACCCAATGCCGGGTTGGCCGAGACGCCGGAATAACCGTCGGAGCCGCCGCATTGCAGCGCCACCGTCAATTCGCTCGCCGACACCGGTTCACGCTTTACTTTATTGGCATCGGTCAATGCCTCGCGCACGAAGGCGACGCCGGCTTCCACGGTCTTGCGGGTGCCGCCGACTTCCTGGATGTCCATCGCGCGCAGTCGCCCTGCGAGCTTCTGCTCCTGCATCAGCCCGCCGATCTGGTTGACCTCGCAGCCGAGGCCGAGCACCACGACCGCCGAGAAATTCGCATGCCGTGCATAACCGCCGAGCGTCCGCCGCAGCAGCGCCAGCGGCTCGTCCTGTGTCATGCCGCAGCCGGTCTTGTGGGTCAGCGCGACCACGCCATCGACGTTGGGAAAATCCGCCAGCGGATTGTCGCCGGTGAACGGGTTCTTCTTGAAGATGTCGGCGACCATGCCGGCGACATGCGCGCTGCAATTTACCGAGGTGAGGATGCCGATATAGTTGCGCGTCGCGACCCTTCCGTCGGACCGGCGAATGCCCTCGAAGGTCGCGGGCAGATCGAAATTCGGCGTCGGCGTGACGTCGACGCCGTAGGCATAGTCCTTGGCGAAGTCGCCCATGCCGCAATTCTGGGTGTGGACGTGCTGGCCCGGCGCGATCGGAATCGTCGCAAAGCCGATGATCTGGCCATAGCGCCGCACCGGCTCACCGACCGCGATCGGCTTGATTGCGACTTTGTGGCCGGCGGGAATCCGCTCGACCGTGGTAACGCCCTCGGCCACGACCATGCCCGCGGGCAGGCTCGAGCGCGCAATCAGCACGCCGTCATCGGGGTGCAGGCGGATCACGGGGGCTGGTGCCATGGCAGGTCTCCTAAGTTTGGCGAATGGCGAGTAGCGAATGGGGAGTAGCGAACAGTACTACTCCATTCGCCACTCGCCTATTCGCTATTCGCGCCTTCTTACGCCTTGCCGGCGGAATCCTTGCGGGTTTGGTTCACCTGCATCTTGGCATAGGTCATCATCAGGCCGCTCTCGTTCGACAGTGTCACCAGCTTGAAGCCCATGTTGATCGCGCGCACCGCGCCTTCCGCGCCCGAGCAGTGGATGCCCGCGTGCAGACCACGCTTGCCGCATTCCTTGACGATCTTCTCGTAGATCTTGAGAATTTCCGGCTCGTCACGGTCGAGCTTCGGCACCAGACCGTAGGAGAAGCCGAGATCGGACGGGCCGACATAGACTCCGTTGATGCCTTCGACGTCGAGGATCGATTCCATGTTCTCGATCGCGGTCTTGGTTTCCATCATCGGCAGCAGCACGATCTCGTCGTTGGCGGTCTGCTGATAGGTGCCGGCCGAGCCGTACATGCCGGAGCGGATCGGACCGTTGGAGCGGGTGCCCTTCGGCGGATATTTGGCATAGGAGACGAGGTTCTTGGCCTCCTGCGGCGTATTGATCATCGGGCAGATCACGCCATAGGCGCCGCCGTCGAGCACCTTGCCGATGATGCCGGGCTCGTTCCAGGGAACGCGAACCATCGGCGTCACCGGATGACCGTTCATCGCCTGGAAACACTGCACCATCGACTGATAGTCCTGCACGCCGTGCTGCATGTCCACGGTGACGCTGTCGAAGCCGCACTGCGCGATCACTTCGGCGGAAAACCCCGACGGGATGGCAAGCCAGGCGTTGACGACGGCCTTGCCCGAAGCCCAGACTTTCTTGACGTTGTTTGTAGTCATTGATCGCGTTTCCTTTTGTGGTCGTTGCAACCGGTTTGAGATTTCACTTGTTCGATCTGTTTTGGCCGCCTAGCTCACGGCCCGCTGGATACTGACTTCGCTGACACCGACCTCGCGGGCGGTATTGACGATCGCTGCCCAGGTATCATCCGGCAGCGGCACACCATTGCTGGTACGGTCGGCACGCATTTTCTTCTCGGGGTCGCCGGGGATCAGCACGGCGTCAACGCCTGACACCGGCTTGGTCGCCCGGATGAAGTCGACATAGCGCGAGACCTCGCCGTCGAAGAAATTGCTGGTGTCGACCACCTTGGGATCGACATAGATCGCGAGCATGCCGTTGGCAAATGGCCGGTCTCCTGAAGTCGCGCCGGTGCCGGTCAATGCGCCGCCGAGCAATTCGCAGATGAACGCGAGCCCCGAGCCCTTGTGCTCGCCGAACGCGCGGATCGCACCGGTCCCCTTGATTTCGCGCGGACCTTCCTTGCTGTGCGGTCCGTACAGCACCACAGGGTCTTCACTCAGCGTACCATCGGCATCGACCAGCGCGCCAACAGGCAATTTCTTGCCGCCGCGGCTCGCGACCAGCACCTTGCCTTCGGCGACAACCGAGGTCGCAAAATCGAGCACGATCGGATCCTGGCCCTGTCGCGGAATGCCGACGCAATAAGGTGCAGTCGACAACCGCTTCTCGACGCCGCCATAGGGCGCCACCAAAAGCGAGCCGGCAGCGTTCACGAAATGCACCGATACCAGGCCCTCGGCGGCGGCCATTTCAGCCCAGTCGCCGACGCGGCCAATATGGCCGGCGTTGCGCAGCGCAATGGCGGCCAATCCCGCCTTCTTGCATTTCTCGATGCCGATCCGTACCGCCTGCGGCGTCACGGTCTGGCCGTAGCCGAACTTGCCGTCGACGACAGCGAGCGAAGGCGTATCGACCACCACTTCGGCGATCTGGTCGGGAATGACCGCCCCGGTCTTCTGCCAACCGACATAGAGCGGCACCCGGATCACGCCATGGCTGTCATGACCAGTGAGGTTGGCAGTCGTCAGATAGTTTGCAATCCGCCGTGCTTCTTCAGGCGAAGATTTCGAGCGCGAAAAGATCTCGGCAACAAAATCGATCAGATTGCTGAATTGGATCGTGACCATGTCTGGAGTTCAGCCTGTCCTTGGCGTCCGGCCTGGTCGCATCTTCCGGCGACAAACCGCAGTTTCCGCGCCGGTTTTCACGACCAGCTTGGCCGGCACTTTGAACGAAAAATCGCGCGCGTGTCTATGGCCTCGGCTGCTATCGGGCAATGATTACAATCATTTGCGTCGCCGCTATGCATGGCGCCGGTAGCATCATGCAAATTTGTGCTCACTCGCCGATCTCGCCGTCGTCCTCGCCCGCGACTTCCATGGCCGCAAGGCTGCGTTCCAGCACGCCCAGCATGTCCTGCAATTCGGCAAGCTTGCGGGCGCCATAGCGGCTGGTGATCTCGGCGTAGATCGCCTCCGAGGTCGGCGCCACCGCCTCGATCAGTTTCAGTCCCTTGGCTGTTATCGACACCACGGCACGGCGCAAATCGGCTTTCGCGGTGCGGCGCTCGATCAGCTGGCGCGCTTCGAGATCACGCAGGATCCGCGACAGGCTCGGCCCGAGCAGGAAGGCGACCCGCGCCAGTTCCGTGACCTCGATCGCCTCCACCGCCGTCAGCGCGCGAAGGATGCGCCATTGCTGTTCGGTCAGGCCGTGATTGCGCAGGGACGGACGGAACTGGCGCATCACGGCTTCGCGGGCGCGCAGCAGCGACATCGGCAGGGAGCGCGAGAACTCGCGCATCGGCGCGCGCCGGGCCGTCTCGGCCGCTTCCGCGCTAATTCCTGTCTGCGATTTCTTCCGTGCCATCCGCCAATCGTCCGCCATCACCAATGCTGATCAAAGGGAATAAAGTTTTGCGTTGCAGCAAGCATGAATTCGGTTTGATCGATTTCACTTAACATGTTAATCATCTCCCGGCACCATCTTTTTGCTGAGAACACATGGCCCTTTCCAACGACCAGATTCGCGCCGCCGCCGAACGGCTGGACCATGCGGAAAAAACCCGCACGCAGATCCGGCAGATTTCGATCGAGCACCCCGGCATCACGATCGCAGACGCCTACGCGATTCAGAAGGCGTGGGTCGAGATGAAGGTCGCGCAAGGGCGCATCGTCAAAGGCCACAAGATCGGCCTGACCTCGAAGGCGATGCAGAGCGCGCTCAATATCGACGAGCCGGATTCCGGCGTCCTGCTCGACGACATGTTCTTTGCCGATGGCGGCCTGGTGCCGACCGACCGTTTCATCGCCACCCGCGTCGAGGCCGAACTGGCGTTCGTGATGAAGAGCCGGCTCTCCGGCCCTGATTGCACCATGTTCGACGTGCTCAACGCCACCGACTTCGTGGTGCCGGCGCTGGAAATTCTCGATACGCGGGTCGAACGCGTCGACCCACAAACCAAAGCGACGCGAAAGATCTTCGACACCGTCGCCGACAACGCCGCGAATGCCGGCATCGTTCTCGGCGGCCGGCCGATCCGCCCGATGGATGCAGATTTGCGCTGGATCGGCGCGCTATGTTTTCGCAACGGCCAGCTCGAGGAAACCGGCCTTGCCGCTGGCGTGCTCAACCATCCCGCAACCTCGGTGGCCTGGCTCGCCAACAAGATCGCGCCGAATGGGATGGCGCTGGAAGCTGGTCAGGTGGTGCTGGCGGGATCGTTCATTCGCCCGATCGAAACCCGCAAAGGCGACACGATCCAGGCCGACTATGGTCCCTACGGCTCGGTGAGCTGTTACTTCGCTTGATGCTTTCGCAGGAACTGCTGGAGTACAGACATGCCGCATTTCACGATCGAATACTCCGCCAACCTCGATGGCCGCGTCGACATTGGCGCGGTGGTGGAACTGGTACGCAAGGCGGCGGTTGAAACCGGCATATTCCCGCTCGGCGGCATCCGGGTGCGCGCGATCAAATGCGAGCACTACGCGATCGCCGACAACAGGCACAATTACGGCTTCCTCGATATGGTGCTGCGGCTTGGCGAAGGCCGCGACCTCGCCACCCGGAAGAAGGCCGGCGAACATATTTTCAAGGCGCTGTCGGTCAATCTCGATCCGGTGTTCAAGGAGACAAAATTCGCGTTGTCGTTCGACATGCAGATCAACGACAAGGATACCAGTTGGAAGCGCAACAACATCCACGAAGCTTTGAAGGTGGAGACGGTCAATGGATAAGGTCACCCCGAAGGACGTATTTCAGGCCAACCGCGATCGCGCAGCGCCCCTGCTCGCCAAGCTGAAGGCCGAGGGCATCGGGCACATGATCGGCGGCAAGGTCGTGCCATCGACATCCGGGCAGACCTTCGAGACCAAATCACCCGTCGATGGCGCGGTGCTGGCTTCGGTTGCGCGTGGCAACGCCGAAGACATTGATCGCGCCGCGACGGCAGCGGCGCTGGCGTTCAAATCCTGGCGCGACATGCCGGCAACGACGCGGAAGAAACTGCTGCATCGGGTCGCCGATGCGATCGAGGATCGCGCCGACGACATCGCGGTGCTCGAATGCATCGATACCGGCCAGGCACATCGGTTCATGGCCAAGGCCGCGATCCGCGCCGCCGAGAATTTTCGCTTCTTCGCCGACAAATGCGCGGAGGCCCGCGACGGCCTCAACACGCCGAGTGAAGAACACTGGAACATCTCGACCCGGATGCCGATCGGCCCGGTCGGCGTGATTACGCCGTGGAACACGCCGTTCATGCTGTCGACCTGGAAAATCGCGCCCGCGCTGGCGGCCGGCTGCACCGTCGTGCAGAAGCCGGCGGAATGGTCGCCGGTGACGGCGGATCTCCTGGCCAAATTGGTCAAGCAGGCCGGTGTGCCCGACGGCGTGCTCAACACCGTTCACGGCATCGGCGAAGAGGCCGGCAAGGCGCTGACCGAACATCCCGCGATCAAGGCGATCGGCTTCGTCGGCGAGAGTTCAACGGGCTCGGCGATCATGGCGCAGGGCGCGCCGACCTTGAAGCGCGTGCATTTCGAACTCGGCGGCAAGAATCCTGTGATCGTGTTCGATGATGCCGATCTCGACCGCGCGCTCGATGCGGTCGTGTTCATGATCTACTCGCTCAACGGCGAGCGCTGCACCTCGTCGAGCCGGCTGCTGGTGCAGCAAGGCATCGCGGACAAATTCGTCGAAAAGCTGACCGCACGGGTCAAGGCGCTGAAGGTGGGGCATCCCCTCGATCCCGTCACCGAAGTAGGCCCGCTGATCCATGAGCGGCATCTGGCAAAAGTCTGCAGCTATTTCGAGGTCGCGCAGAAGGACGGCGCCACTATTGCGGTCGGCGGCAAGCCGCATGACGGCCCCGGC
This sequence comes from Bradyrhizobium sp., assembly GCA_013695565.1. Classification (GTDB taxonomy): domain Bacteria; phylum Pseudomonadota; class Alphaproteobacteria; order Rhizobiales; family Xanthobacteraceae; genus Bradyrhizobium. Next base: position 3,417 of record JACDAG010000551.1, on the reverse strand, counting down.
GGCGGGCATTATGTGCAGCCGACGCTGGTCACCGGCGCACACGCCAAGATGCGCGTCGCGCAGGAAGAAGTGTTCGGCCCGTTCCTGACCGTGATTCCCTTTAAGGACGAAAAGGACGCGATCGAGATCGCCAACGGCGTGCAATACGGCCTCACCGGTTACGTCTGGACCGGCGACATGGGCCGCGCGCTCCGCGTCGCGGACGCGCTGGAGGCCGGGATGATCTGGCTCAACTCCGAAAACGTCCGCCATCTGCCGACCCCGGTCGGCGGCATGAAATCATCCGGCATCGGCCGCGACGGCGGCGACTATTCGTTCAACTTCTACATGGAAACCAAACACGTCTCGCTGGCGCGCGGGACGCACAAGATTCAGAGATTGGGAGTTTAACCACAGTCGTCATTCCGGGATGGTGCGTAAGCACCAGACCCGGAATCTCGAGATTCCGGGTTCGCTTCGCGCCCCGGAATGACAGCGAACCAGGGACGCCACATGCCGGTACCTACACACGTCTTCGATCCGCCGTTCAACATCATCCGCTCCAGCCACGCCGTGCTCGACGTGACGGATTTGAACGCCAGCAGCGACTTCTACGAAAAGACCGTCGGCCTCCATGTCGAGGACCGCGACGGTAGCGTGGTCTATTTGCGCGGCGCCGAGGAGCATCAGCATCACTCGCTGGTGCTGCGCAAGGCGTCCGCCGCGGCGTGCAACCGGCTCGGTTTCAAGGTCGGCAATGACGCCGATCTCGACAAGGCCGCCAGCTTCTTTTCCGAGAACGGCATCACCTACGCCTTCGCCGAGCAACCGTTCCAGGGCCGCACCCTGCAGTTCACCGACCCCTTCGGCTTCCAGATCGAGCTCTATGCGACGATGGAGAAGCGCCCGCATCTGCTCAGGCGCTACGACCTCTACAAGGGCTGCCATCCGCAGCGGCTCGATCATTTCAACGTCTTCGCCGCCGAGGTTCAAGGCACCGTCGATTTCTACGCCCGGCTGGGCTTCCGGCTGACCGAATATGGCGAGGAGGACGGTCCGAACGGACGCATCGCCGCGGCCTGGCTGCATCGCAAGGGCAATGTGCACGATTTTGCCATCACCAATGGCAAGGGCCCTCGCCTGCATCACTTCGCCTATTGGGTGCCCACCGCGATGAACATCCTGCATCTTTGCGACGTGATGGCCTCCAGCGGTTACTTGAAGAATATCGAGCGCGGCCCCGGCCGTCACGGCATCGCGAATGCCTTCTTCCTTTACGTCCGCGACCCCGACGGCCATCGCCTCGAACTCTACACCAGCGATTATTTTACGGGCGATCACGACCACGAACCGATGCGCTGGTCGCTGAAGGACCCGCGCCGGCAAACGCTGTGGGGCGCGCCCGCGCCGCGCTCCTGGTTCGAGCAGGGTTCGCCGTTCACGGGGCAAGCGGTGCGCGAGCCGGCCTTTGTCGCCGACGTCACGATTGCGGATTAGGATAGCGCGCAAAAGCCACCGGGAGAGTGTCATGAGGAAGTCGCCGCTCACCATCACAGCCGTTCTGTCCGGGATCCTCGCCATGGCCACTGCAAATTCGCTTCACGCAGCCGAGCTCAAGGTAATCGCCGGCGGATCGATGACCGCCGCGATGAATACGATCGCCCCCGCATTCGAGAAGGCGACCGGCGACAAGCTCGTCAGCCATTTCGATTCCACACCCAACATCATTGCGCGGATCAATTCGGGCACGGCATTCGACGTGGTCGTGGTGCCCGTCGATGTATTCAAGGACGCCGCGGCAAAAGCCCGCTTTGCATCAGGACCGACGATCGACATCGCCCGCGTCGGCTATGGAATCATCGTTCGCGCCGGCGCCCCTAAGCCTGACATCTCGACGCCGGATACCTTCAAGAAGGCCCTGCTGGCGGCGCCGTCGGTCGCCTTCCTGCCCGCAAGCGCCGCCGGCGCTTATGTCATCAAGGTTTTCGATCGCCTCGGCATATCAGAGGAAATGAAGGCCAAGATCAAGGTTCAACCCACCCCCGCCGCAATCGCACCGGCTGTTGCCAAGGGTGAAGCCGAGATCGGCGTGTTCCTGACCAACGTCCTGATCGCCCCCGGCGTCGAGCTCGTTGGCCCCTTCCCCGGCGACCTGCAGCAGGAGCTGGTATTCAGCTCGGCGATTGCGGCTGACACCAAGGAAGCGGACGCGGCGAAAGCGCTGGTCGATTATCTCAAAACGCCTGCCGCCAGGGACATCATCAAAGCCGCCGGCATGACGCCCGGCTAAAACAGGATTCGCTGACAGGACAATTCATGACCTCACCTCGCCTCGCGACCTATTCGATCGGCGGCACCACCAGATACGGCGCCGTCACCGATGCCGGCATCGTCGATCTCTCCGCGCGCTTCGAAAAGGATTACCCGACGCTGCGTGAAGCCATCGCGGCCGGTGCGCTGATGAAGCTCGTCGAGGACGCTGCAAAACGCTCGCCGGACCATACGCTCGATGGCATCACCTGGCAGCCGCCGATCCCGGCGCCGGAAAAGATCATCTGCATCGGCGTGAACTATCCGAACCGCAACGCCGAGTACAAGGACGGCCAGGATGCGCCGAAATTCCCGAGCATGTTCATGCGCACGCCGCGGTCTTTCGTCGGCCACAACGCGCCGCTGATCCGGCCGCGCGCTTCCGCGCAGCTCGACTATGAGGGCGAACTGGTGCTCGTGATCGGCAAAGCCGGCCGCCACATCAGGGAAAGCGATGCGCTTGACCATATCGCCGCTGTTACGCTGTGCAATGAAGGCACCATCCGCGACTGGGTGCGGCACGCCAAATTCAACGTCACGCAAGGCAAGAACTTCGACTCGACCGGCAGCCTCGGTCCATGGCTGGTGCCCTACACCAGCGAAGCGCAGATCGCGGATGTCCGCCTGACCACAAAAGTGAATGGGGAGACGCGGCAGGACGACCGCACCGGGCGGCTGATCTTCAGCTTCCGCTATCTCCTCAACTACATCTCGACCTTCACCACGCTGATGCCCGGCGACGTCATCGTGACGGGAACGCCGACCGGGGCCGGCGCCCGGTTCGATCCGCCGCGCTATCTCAAGCCTGGCGATTTCGTCGAGGTGGAAGCCGAGGGTGTCGGCGTGCTGCGCAATGGCGTGGCCGACGAAGCCTGATCAATCTCCGCAATGATGGAACAGTGACATGACATCAACATCCGGCGGCGAAGCGATCGTCAACGGCCTCGTCGCGCACGGCGTCGACACTGTTTTCGGCCTGCCCGGCGCGCAGATCTACGGTCTGTTCGACGCCTTCCATCAGGCGCAGCTGAAAGTGATCGGCGCCCGGCACGAGCAGGCCTGCGGCTACATGGCCTTTGGCTATGCCGCGCGAGCGGCAAGCCCGGCGTATTCAGCGTGGTGCCCGGC
>JACDAG010000502.1 GCA_013695565.1 Bradyrhizobium sp. | reverse complement strand
GCGCACCTACGGGTGAACGCAATTGCGTTCATCCCGGGGATGACGCGATAGGGTGCGAGTGGACCACTCCAACCTAAACTCATCGCGCCCTAAGAGAAGGCGGAGCGGTGGCGCGGCAGACCTCGATGCGTGACGCGGGTCACCTATTGGCTGTTACCTGGGGAACAGCGTATCATTTCAGGATGGGCCATTTTTCCGGCCTCGACGGAACGGAGCGAATAATCGCGCCGGTCGAGCTAATGGGAGAATGCACCATGACGAACGGGAATCAGATCGATCTTCGCGAACTCAACGAGAACGACCTCGCCGCAGTCGCTGGCGGCGGATATATCGTCTTTGCGACTGGCTACGGCGCCAAGACGGACTTCATGATCGCCCAGAAGCAGCTGATGGAGCGCAATTTTCGCGGCGCAATCGAAACCCCAACCCTTCGGCTGTGATCCGATATGTCGCCCCAGGTCGGCATGACCGGCCTGGGGCGCATTGTCGAATGACCCTCAAAGCAACCTGGCGCGCACGAACAGCGCGCGCAGCGCGGTGGTCGCCTGCACCGTCAGCATCGCATTGTCGGCGGCGCCCTGCAGCGTGCGGACCGCGTCGGCATGCAACGACTTGAACTCGATCCATTCGACCGAACTGAGATTGGTGATGAACCGGTAGGCCTGCCCGACGGTGCCGATCGAAACCGTCTTGCCGTTCAAGCTGATCTTGAACGTGGCCCGCAGCGGCGTGTCGGAATTGGAGACGTCGTTGGTAGCAGGCATCAGGATGGCGACGTCGAACGCCGCGACGCGGACAATCCCTCGTTCAGGCTCGGCACCACGACGAGACGCTTGACCTGCCCGTAGCGATACGCCTGCAGGAACTTGTCGTATTCCTTGATCGAAACGCAGCCGTTGGAATCGCCGTTCGGACCGAGCATGTAGGAGTGCACCAGCAATCCGTCTCGTCCCATCATGTCGGCTTCACCTATCGGCGTCATCCGAAGCGCCGCGACGCCGTGGAACAGCTTTTCACGCGGCTTCAGATCGTAGACATTCGGTGGCGTCGCGCCGACCATGCGCTGATTGACATAAGCGGGATTATCCATCAGGCCGCCGAGGCCGGAATGGGCTTCGAGTTTTGTGCCGTTCGGCATGTAAACCGTTCGCGCCGAGATATCATAGACGGCGGTGACGCCGTCATAACCGAGCGCGCCGAGATCCGGCTTGTTGCCGAACAAGCCGTCGCCCGGCGTCAGCGACGCCAGCGTAAAGCGCATCGGCACCAGATCGGCCAGCTTCTGGAACATGGTCCGGTCATCCGACCGGGCCGGCGGCGGCGGATCGACCTTCGCCAGCACCAGACTGGCTTCGGCCGGCCGCGCTCTCGGCAGCGGAATGGCGGCCTCGGATGTCGGCCGGGGCTGGTCGGTCTGCGGGTCCGGCGATAGTTCGGCCAACCGGCTTTCGATGAGACCGAACTCGGCGTCAAAATCCATTCGCGCGGACCGAACGACGGGACGCGAGGGATATTTGATCGATGGCGCGTTGCGCGCTGAGCCCGATCCGAACCTGTCATCGAACGAGAATGCACTGGCGTTCTTCGCCGTATGCGGATTGCGCAGCCACGCGACGACGTCAAAATCCACAACCCAGGCGGCCAGTCCTGACGACACCACGAGCATGGCAACGGCGAAGGCGGCCTTGCCGACCCATGAAAAGCCGCGGCTCGAAGCAAGCCCGGATGCGCTCGTGGTCTTGTAATCCATCCGTCCCCGGCTCGGCGCTTCGGAATCACGCCTGATTCCATAAGGGATTCACCGATTAAGCGCGAATATAATGCAATTCAAAGTAAGGCATAATCGAGACACGCGACCGCGGCTATACCCATCATTCGATCCGCAGCGAACCCGGCAAATCTTGGTAAACGGGGCCGGTTCCGGGTGTGGCAATCATGAAGGCGAGAATGAAGGCGCGTCTCAGGGCCGCAGCGTCGGGCTGGTATTCGGCGCCGGCTCCTCTTCCATCTCGGAGTGTTCCGGCAGCTTGTCCGCATGCACCGATAGCGCCGGCCCGATCCAGATCGGATCGGCAAGGTGGTCCCGGTGCGGATTGGTGGTGTTCGGATGAACCAGGACGCTCAACCGGCCATGATTGGTCATGAGCCAGGGCACCAGTTCGGGGAATACCTCCCTGGCAAAGGCCACCTGATACATTGCCTGATCATGGGGACCGACCTTCACGTCGTGCCATCGCCCCAGCGTCACCGAAAAGCGATCGCCGATCCAGCCGCGCAACTGCTCGGCCTCATCGCGCGTCGCCGCCGGATCGTAGTAGACATGGGCATGGTAGCTCGCGATCTCGCTCAGGGACCGCGGACCATCCGTCTCCGGCAACTCGCTCATCGCAACCGCTCCGCTTCCCGCTACGTTTGACGCGTCTTCTTGACGCGAACCGGCATCCACTTCGCTCGAAAACGCGATGCCGGCCGCGATGATCGCCGGTACTGATGGCGCGGTCAATCCGCAGCAGCCGGCTTCCCGCGCTTGCTGCTTTCGTAGACGGTCATCCCCGCGGCGGGATCGAGGTCGGTCTCGGTCGCCTCGGTCAGGCGCGCCATCATCATGTAGAAGCCGATCGTCATGATCGATTCGACGATTTCCTGTTCGCTGAAATGCGCGCGCATCGCGGCAAACGCCGGTTCGGCCACCCGCACATTGTCGATCACTTCGCGGCCGAACGCGAGCAGCGCCTGCTCGGCGGCATTGAACGCTGCATCGGTGTATCTGCCCTGTTCGACGCCGTCGATCTGCGGCTGCGTGACGCCGACCCCGAGCGCGATCGGGACATGCTGACGCCATTCATAGGCGCCGCCTTCCCGCTGCGCGGCCTGCAGAATCAGGATCTCGCGATTGACATGGCTGAGCTTCTGCTTGTGCAGGATGGAGTTGGCGAACCGCATCGCCGGAATGAAATTGGTCTGCGCATGCGCCAGCATCCGGAAGATGTTGAGCTTGACCGGCATCCGGTCGAAGGACTTGCGCATGTCGCCGCTGGTTGTCTCGGGGTCGATCAGGGGTAATCTTGCCACTCGTATCTCCTTGGGTTTCCCGTTGTTCTTTGCCGATGAATCACGCCGACAAGTCATTTGGCCTTGACGTCACGGATCGGCTCGGAGCCGTCCCAGCCGGCGGCGATCTTTTTGATGTGCTCGAAGAACCGCCCCTTGTCGCCGCTGATGTCGGATATCTCGATCACGGTGCCGGGATGGGACTGGGTGTCGAAGTAACAGAAGCGGCCCTGCTCGCCGCCGATCTGCCCCTCATGCCCGACCTTGTAGCCCAGCGACAATGCGCGGTCATAGAGGGCCTGATAATCCCGGGTCCAGTACGACATGTGCTGCATGCCTTCGCGGCCGGAATCGAGAAACTCCTTGTACATCGAAGGCGCATCGTTCCTCTGTTGAATGAGCTCGATCTGCAGATCGCCGGAATTGGCGAGCGCGATGCTCATCTCGACGCCGGAATCGGCGCCGCGGTGGCGGAACCAATCGGTCCTGACCCGGTCGATGTAGAACCATGGTCCGACGCCCATCACGTTGATCCAGTGATCCATCGCGGCGCGGATGTCGCGCACCACATATCCGTTCTGGCAGACCGCGCCAAAGATCCGACTCATGTTTACCTCCGTGTCGGCGGCATTCGTCCACGTGTTGCGGATCGCCGCGTCAGATGTTGTTCCCGCTTTCGCGGCTAGAGCACGCTCGCCCTATCTCCCGTCGTCCTCGGACGAACGCACTTGCGTTCGCTCCTGAGGTGCGCGCTCTTGCGCGCCTCGAAGGATGAGTAGGGCCCGTGGCCCATCCTTACCGCGTCATAGTCGCCCTCGACCGCGGCGCGTTCGGCGCGGTTGTCGGCCGCGCCTTGTCTGTCCGATTGATCAGCCACGCACCACCTCCATCAACCGATCGAGCGGCCGCCGTCGATCACGAGCTCGGTGCCCGTGACGTAGCGGCTCTCGTCGCTGGCGAGCCACAGGATGCCGTTGGCGATATCTTCCGGCACCGCCTTGAAACCGAGCGGCACCGCGCGCGCGGTCAGCTTGTCCAGCGTCGCGCCGCGGGGCGGTCCCGAATTCGAGCCCTCCTCGGCGGTGCCGATCAGGGTGTCCCAGATCGCGGTTTCGGTGATGCCGGGGTGCAACGAATTGACCCGCACGCCATCCTTGGCGGCCGCGCATTCCAGCGCGACGGATTTGGTGAACAGACGAACGCCGCCCTTGGTCGCGCAATAGCCGGACACGTTTGGCGAGGCCTTGATGCCGGCGATCGAAGACACGTTGATGATGCTGCCGCCGCCGCCTTCGCGCATCAAGGGAAGCGCCGTTTTGACGCCGAGGAACGGGCCGTCGAGATTGACCGCGACCTGCCTTCGCCAATCGGCGAGCGACATGTCGACGACCGGACTGGAAAGCCCGATCCCGGCATTGTTGACGAGAACATCGAGCCGGCCGAACCGGGCTTTGGTTTTGGCGATCACCGATTGCCAGTCGTCCTCGCTGGTCACGTCGTGATGGAAGTATTCGGCGTCGCATCCATTGGCGCGCAGTTCGCGCAGCAGGTGTTCGCCGCTCTCGTCCTGCAGATCGGTCGCGACGATTTTGGCGCCCTCGCGCGCCAGCACCAAAACCGCGGCGCGCCCGATCCCGTTGGCAGCCCCGGTCACCAGCGCGACCTTGCCCTCGACCCGGCGGTTCATCGGAGACCTGCTCACACCAAATCCTCCCTGGCCCGCTGGGCGCATTTCTTGGAAACGTTTCCACAATTGAGCTTGATGTTTCCACTGGTGTCAATATTAATAGGCCAGCGGGTCAAAATAACGTTTCCGGAACATGAGCCGATCGTGCGCCAAACGGGCTCAAACGCCAGCAAATACAGCCACTTAGACAAAACGACCGGCAAGCAGGACCGATGCCCAGGACCCAGCCGACCTCATCCGCACGGCCGACCATTCGCGATGTCGCAGCCCAGGCCGGCGTGTCGGTCAGCAGCGTCAGCCGAGTACTGAACCACGAGCCGCACACCAGCCCCGAACTGAACGCCCGCATCATGCGCGTGGTCGACCGTCTCGGCTTCGAGCCGCATTCGGCCGCGCAGGCGCTGCGCTCGCGCGCCAGCAACACGATCGGCTGCATGGTCTCGGATATTTCGAATCCGCTCTACAGCGAGATGGTCAACGCCGCCGAAGAGGAATTGCAGCGGGCCGGCTACGTCCTGATGCTCGGCGCGACGCGGCATGCGGAGGAACGCGAAACCGCGTTCATATCCGCGGTGCGGCGGCGGCGGATGGATGGGTTGCTGCTGTTCGCCGGCGACA
>JACDAG010000492.1 GCA_013695565.1 Bradyrhizobium sp. | reverse complement strand
GCCCATGCCAGCATTGTTGAAGAGTACGTCGAGCCGGCCGTAGGTTTCCATCACCTTGGCGAAAAGTGCTGCGATCGAGCCGGGATTGGTCATATCGGCGGAGACGCACAGGCTCTTGCCGATATTGTCGCCGAGCTTCTTGGTCTCTTCCAGCATTTCCATGCGACGCCCGGCGAGCACCACGGTGAAGCCGGCATTCATCAGCGCCAGCGATGCCGCGCGCCCGACACCGGTGCCCGCACCGGTGACGACCGCGATCTTGTTTGCTGCTTCGGCCATTGTTTCCTCGCCTTTTACTTTTTTGTTTCTGTTTCTGACTTGTAGGGTGGTCTCGGAATATTCTGATGCGCCGCGCGGAGCGCCGCCGACCAGCGCGAACGCAAATCGTGGAAATAGGGCTCGCCGGCCTCGATGCGGTGATTGAGATCGGCTTCGCAGGCGTCCGATCGCACCACCAGCACGTCGATCGGCAGGCCAACGCCGAGGTTGGAGCGCATCGTCGAATCCATCGAGATCAGGCTGGTTTTCAGCGCCTCGTATAATTCGACGTCGTAATGCATGGCGCGGTCGAGCACCGGCTTGCCGTATTTATGCTCGCCGATCTGCAGATAGGGCGTGTCGGTGGTGCATTCGATGAAATTGCCGGCGGTGTAGACCATGAACAGCCGCATCCGCGAGCCCTTGATCTGGCCGCCGAACAGGAACGAGACGTCGAAACTGACGTCTTCTGACCGCAGCGCGTCGCCCTCGGTGGCGTGGACGCTGCGGATGGCGCGGCCGATGCGCTGGGCGGCCTGGAACATGGTCGGCGCGTTCATCAGGGTTTCGACCTCGCCGGTGTGCGGGTCCTCGATGCCCTCGGTCAGCGTCGAGAGCACCGACTGGCTGATCGCCAGATTGCCGGCGCTGGCGATCGCCATGATGCGGTCGCCCGGCTTGGAGAAAATGTGGAGTTTTCGGAAGGTCGAGACGTTGTCGAGGCCGGCATTGGTGCGGGTATCCGCGATCATGACGAGACCGTCCCGTACCAGCACTCCGCAACAATAGGTCATTCCACGTCCCCAAACCGACCGAATTACCGGCGGGCAACTAGTAGCGAATTTCAGAGGGGCATCCAACCCCAATTACCGCGTCGCGGCATGCGCCGGGCGGGTAAAAAGACGCATCGAATCCGGGCCGGAAGCTCAGGCCCGGGCGAGGATGACGTGGGCCTGGATCTTGGCCGATATCTTGCCGCTGCCGTGCCTCTTGGCGATGACCGAGGCCGCGTGCGCGGTCGCGGCCTCGAGCCGGTCCGGACCACGCGCCTCGATCTCATTGCGCAGCGGGGTGCCCTGGCAATAGGCCAGTGCGGCATATTGGGCAGAGGGGGCGCGGCTCTGCGCCTCCCTTGTCTCGATCACAACGTCATCGAAGCCCGCCTTCGCCAGATCGCTGCGGATCAATGATGTGTCGTGATAGCCGTGGGGCGTGCGCGCCATGAAGCGGGGAGGATCGTTCGGAAAGAACGCCGCCAGCGCGTCGGTGACGTCGTTGGCAAACACATTCTCCTCGATGCGATCCCAGGCGTTGAACAGGAAATGGCCGCCCGGCTTGAGCACCCGCCGGGCTTCGCGGTAGCCGGATGGACGATCGGGGAAAAACATCACGCCGAACTGGCAGCACACCAGATCGAACGTGGCATCCGCGAACGGCAGCGCCTGGGCGTCGGCCTTTTGCCAGGTCATGCGGCTGTCCGCGCCTTGCCGTGATTTCGCATAATCCAGCATCGGCTGATTGAGGTCGGTGACGACGTAGCTGGCGTCAGGGGCAAGGATTGGCGCCAGCGCGCGCGTGACCACGCCGCTGCCCGCCGCGGTTTCCAGCACGGCTTTCGGCGCCAGTTTGGCGACGCGTTGTGAAATGTCCCGCGGGTAGCTTTCGAAGATCAGCGGAACCATATGCCGATCATAGTTTTCCGGGATCGAGCCTGCGAACACCTTGTCGGTTTCCGACATCGCGCGTCTCCTGCGTTGCGTTCGTCTCGTGCGAGTCCTATAGATTTTGGCAGCTCTAAACAAAAAAGAATACATTCTGGGAGGCGGAATTGCGCGTCAATTCATCCGGCAGGTCAAGATTTGCTTCCCTGACGCTCTTGTGCATCGCGCTATGCGCGGCAGGCCCGGCCGTCGCCCAGAAGAAGGGCGGCACGCTCCGGCTCTATCACAACGACAATCCGCCGAGCACGTCGCTGCTGGAAGAGGCGACCATCGCCTCGGTGATGCCGTTCGCGGCCGTGTTCAACAATCTCGTGGTGTTCGATCCGGCCAAGCCGCACGAGAGCATGGAAACCGTGATCCCGGATCTCGCCGAAAGCTGGTCCTGGGATGCGACCAACACCAAACTGACCTTCAAGCTGCGGCAGGGCGTGAAATGGCATGACGGCCAGCCCTTCACGGCGAAAGACGTGCAGTGCACCTGGCGGATGCTGATCGGCAAGACCGAGACGCAGGATTTCAGGCGCAACCCGCGCAAGGTCTGGTACACCAAGCTGCAGGATGTCAGCGTCAACGGCGATCATGAGGCGACGTTCGAACTCAGCGAGCCGCAGCCTAGCCTGCCGGTGCTGCTGGCGAGCGCATTTTCGGTCGTCTATCCCTGCCACGTTCCGCAAGCGGTGATGCGGAGCAAACCGGTCGGCACCGGGCCGTTCAAATTCGTCGAATTCAAGCGCGGCGAGTCGATGCATCTCGTGCGCAATCCCGACTACTTCAAGAAGGACCGTCCCTATCTCGACGAGATCACGGTGCGCACGATCGACAACCGCGCCACGCGGATGCTGGCTTTCGCGACAGGCGACTACGACATCACCTTTCCCTCCGATGTCAGCGTGCCCTTGCTGAAGGACATCAAGGCGCGCTCGCCAAATGCGATCTGCGAGATGACCGGCACCGGGACCCAGATCAATTTACTGGTCAATCGCGTCAACCCGCCGTTCGACAATCCCGACATTCGAAAAGCCATGTCGCTGGCGCTCGACCGCAAGGCCTTCAACACCATCCTGATGGAAGGCACCGCGCGGCCGGGTGGCGCGATGCTGGCCAAGCCCGAGGGCGAATGGGGCATGGCGCCGGAGATGGTGTCGTCGCTGATGGGTTATGGGCCCGACACCGCCAAGAACGTCGCGGAAGCCCAGGCGATCATGCAGAAACTCGGTTATAGCGATTCAAAACCGCTGCCGATCAAGATCCAGACCCGGAACCTGCCGACCTACCGCGATCCCGCGGTGATCCTGGCCGACCAGCTCAAGAAGATCTACATCACAGGCGAACTCGACATCCTCGACACGCCGCGATGGTATGCGCGGCTGGCCAAGAAAGATTTTACGATCGGGCTGAACGTCACCGGTGTCAGTGTCGACGATCCCGACGGCAATATCGTCGAGAACTATTCATGCAAGTCGGAGCGCAACTACACCCAATATTGCAATCCCGAGGTCGACAAATTGCTGGCGGCGCAATCGCGCGAGCTTGACAAGGAAAAGCGCAAGAAGATCGTCTGGGATATCGAGCGCATCCTGGTCGATGATGCCGCGCGCCCGATCATCCTGCACTCATCGGCCGGCAATTGCTGGCAGCCGCACGTGAAGAATTACAAGCCGCACGACAACAGCCAGTACAATTTTTCGCGGTTCGAGGACGTGTGGCTGGATAAGTGACGGCCAAAACGCCGTCATTCCCCGATGCGCAATTGCGCATCTGAGGGCGGACGCCATCTTCGTCATTGCGAGCGAAGCGAAGCAATCCATGGCGCGGCAAAGCAAGTATGGATTGCTTCGTCGCTGGCGCTCCTCGCAATGACGGCGTGGGACAAACCCTACGACTGGCTCTGCCACTGCCCCTGTCGCCCGCCGGCCTGATCGACCTTGACCGCGACCGTCAGCGTCTCGTTGCCGCCGCCATAGCGGGTGCCGCGCACGGGGGCCGCGCCGAGATAGTCGAGCCCGATCGCAATGCGGGCATGGGCGTCGGTGGTGCAGATGCCGTTGGCGGCATCGAAGCCGATCCAGCCCAGATCCGGCACGAAGGCTTCCGCCCAGGCGTGGCCGGCCTGCTGGTTGACGGTGCCGTCCGAGCGCAGGAAATGCCCGGAGACGAAA
>JACDAG010000437.1 GCA_013695565.1 Bradyrhizobium sp. | reverse complement strand
GGTCGCAGGCCAGCGCGATCGAAAGCCCGGCGCCGGCGGCGGCGCCATCGACCTGCGCGACGACAGGCTTTTGCATCTGATGCAGGATGCGTGAGACTTCCATGCCGCGGCGAAGGTTGACCATCTTGGCTTCGAACGACAGCGGCGCCCGCCCCTCCGCCATCGATTTGACGTCACCGCCGACACAGAACGTGCCCCCGGCGCCCTTCAGCAACACCGCGCGCACCTCGTGATCCTCGGCCGCGCGCCGCGCCGCATCGACAAGGCCACGCGTCATGTCCGGATTGAGTGCATTGCGCCGGTCGGGACGGTTCATCATGATGGTGAGCAAGCCCTGATTGAGTTGCTGGAGGACCATTTCGTTCTGGCTCATATGCGGGTTCTTTCGTTGTTATTGGTTTGATCCGTCATTCCGGGGCGATGCGAAGCATCGAGCCCGGAATCTCGAGATTCCGGGTTCGCGCTTACGCGCGCCCCGGAATGACGCTGCACGTCATTTCTTCACCAGCGGACAGCGCGACAATTCCAGCGACTGGAACGCCTCGTTGCCGGGAATGGTCGCAAGCAGCTTGTAATCGTCCCAACGGCCTTTGGACTCCGACGGCTTCTTGACCTCGAACAGATACATGTCGTGCACCATGCGGCCGTCCTCGCGGATCTTGCCGTTCTTGGCGAACATGTCGTTGATCGGGGTCTCCTTCATGATCTTCATGACGGCCGCCGAATCGGTGGTGCCTGCGGCCTTCACCGCTTTCAGATAGTGCGTGACAGAGGAGTAAACGCCAGCCTGCGCCGAAGTCGGCACGCGCTTGATCCGCTCCATGAAACGCTTTGAAAACGCACGAGTCTCGTCGTTCATATCCCAGTAGAAGGCTTCGGCGAGCAGCAGACCCTGTGCGGTCTCGAGCCCGATGCTGTCGATATCGGTGACGAAGGCGAGCAGCGGCGCGACCTTCTGACCACCTTTCATCAATCCGAATTCGGCCGCCTGCTTGATGGCGTTGATGGTGTCGCCGCCGGCATTGGCTAAGCCGATCACCTTGGCTTTGGAAGACTGCGCCTGCAGCAGGAATGACGAGAAGTCGGACGTGTTGAGCGGGTGTCGCACGCTGCCGAGCACCTTGCCGCCGGACTTGGTCACGACATTGGCGGTGTCCTTTTCCAGATCATGCCCGAATGCATAATCCGCGGTCAGGAAGTACCAGCTGTCGAGGCCCTGCTTGACGGAGGCCAGACCGGTCACATTGGCCTGGCCGTAGGTGTCGAACACATAATGGACAGTCAGCGGACCGCAGGCTTCGTTGGTGAGGCGGATCGAGCCGGGGCCGTTGAAGATCACGATCTTGTTGCGCGCCTTGGCGATCTCGCCAGCCGCCAATGCCGTCGCGGATGCCGCGACATCGAACAGCATCTCGACGCCCTGATTATCGAGCATGTCGCGGGCGATGTTGGCGGAAAGATCGGCCTTGTTCTGGTGGTCGGCGGCAATGATCTCGATCTTGCGGCCAAGCACCTCGCCCCCGAAATCCTCGACCGCCATCTTCGCGGCATATTCGCTGCCCGCCCCCGTAATGTCGGCATACAGGCTCGACATGTCGAGGATGCCACCGAGCTTGAGCGGCGGCTTGGCCTGCGCCAGCGCTGCCGTCGACGACATCGCCAATGCCGCGGCGAAAATGCCCGTAACGACGCGTTTCATGAAGGCCTCCCTTTTTGGCTGCCGCATTGCCTGCGGCTTTGAATTTCTCTCGGCGCGATCATGCCGCATGGCATCCACAGCGGCAAGGCGCGCGCGAAGCGCATCTTGCTTGCGTTTTTCCGCTAAGCGGAATGGGTGTCATCTCAAGTCAACAACCCCTTCCCCGGCACATGATTGAGCTCGAGCCGGATCCCGTCAGGGTCTTCGAACAGGATCGAATAATATCCGGGCGCCCATTGATCCTCGCGCGGCGCGCGGATGATTTTTGTGTCGAGCGTGCCCAGAAAAGCATGCAGTTCGTCGATGTCGGTGCGCTCGCGGGCGCGGAAGCACAGATGGTGCAGACCGACCCGCTTTTGCTCGAAGCCAGCGCCTTCGTGTTCGGGCGATGGCGCGCTGATGCCGACGGCGGTGCGGCCGCCGACGCAATAGTAGGTCGTCTCGGTGTCGATGACAGGTTTGAGCCCGAGAAACGGCAACAGCTTGCGGTAGAACTCGCGGGACCGCTGGTAATTCGAGGCGGTCAGAAAAATATGTGCGATGCCGTTGATTTCCATGATCTCCCCCCGGGTCGTTTTTTCGGATAGCAATTAGGGCACAGCATACCGAACAGGCCGGGCAAAGAGCAGCGTCATGACCACAAAGGCATCGCGTTGCGGATCGTGGATCGCGGCTGGTCTGCTGCTGCTGGCCTCCGCGGCTCCTGCATGGTCGGCCGGATGCAGCTTTGAGCCGCAAGGCGAAGGCCGCGTCGCCGCCGTGATCGATGCGCGCACTCTTCGGCTCGACGACGGCCGCGAAGTCCGCCTCGCCGGCATCGTGCCATCAAGTCCGGACAAGACCAAAACGGCGGCGCTGGCGGCGATCATCGCGGGGCGTGACGTCACGCTGCGCGGTGAAGACGATGCGCCGGACCGCTACGGCCGCCAGCCCGCCTTCGTGTTCCTCCAGGGTTCCGAGACGCCGGTGCAAAGCGAATTGCTTCGACGCGGCGAGGCGCTGGTTTCGACGGAAGTGGCCAACAAGGACTGCGCTGCGGAACTGGCAGCCGCCGAAACCGAGGCACGGCAGGCCAAAAGGGGAACCTGGGCGGATCCCGCGGCCATAAAAAACGCGGAAAGTCCCGGCGATATTTTGACCGGGATCGGGCGCTTTACGGTGGTCGAGGGCAAGGTTTTGTCCGTGCGGCAGGCAGGGGCAACGACCTATCTGAATTTTGGCCGGAACTGGACACGGGACTTTGCTGTGACTATTTCAAGGCGCATGGTACCGGCGTTCGAGGCGGTCGGGCTGTCGCCTAAGTCCCTCGAAAATCGACGGATTCGTGTCCGCGGCTTTGTCGAGGCGCGGGGTGGGCCACGGATCGAGGTGCTCCGGGTGGGGCAGATTGAAGTACTGGGTGGGAATTAGTTCGCTGGTTGCAACCACGAGTGGCTGACGTGACGGAGCGTTCAGGACGGCGCGAGGGAAGTACAGGCCGCCGCCTTTTGGCTGTGCCGGCCGTGCTGTGCGCTGCTTTGACGCTGGCGGCCTGCGGCAGTGTGGGCCGGTTCGAGACATCAGCGCCGACGACCTCCGCACCGGCCAAACCGAACCGCACCGTGGCGCAGACGCCGGCGAGCGAGCGCGAGCACGAGCGCATCCTCTCCTCCTATGGCGGCGCCTACGATGATCCGAAGCTGGAAGCGCTGATCGGCAAGACCGTCGACCGGCTGGTCGCGGCCTCCGACCGGCCCGACCAGGCTTATCGCGTCACCATCCTCAATTCCGGTGCGGTCAACGCCTTCGCGCTGCCGACCGGCCAGCTCTATGTGACGCGCGGCCTGATCGCACTCGCAAGTGACACCTCGGAATTGTCGTCGGTGCTGAGCCACGAGATGGCGCATGTGCTGGCCAAACACGCCTCGATCCGCGAGGACCAGGCGCGGCAGGCCGCCGTCGTCACCCGCGTCGTCACCGACATGGGCAACGACCCGGATCTCACCGCGCTGGCGCTTGCGAAGACAAAACTGACGATGGCGAGTTTCTCCCGCGCGCAGGAGTTCGAGGCCGACGGCATCGGCGTCGGCATTTCGGCGCGCGCGCATTTCGATCCCTATGGCGCCTCGCGCTTCCTGAGCGCGATGGAGCGCAACGCGGCGCTGAAGGCCGGCAAGACCTCGCTCGATCCGCGCGCGCAGGACTTCTTGTCTTCGCATCCGGCGACGCCCGAGCGCGTGCAGAACGCGCAGAACTCGGCGCGGCAATTCTCCTCGCCCGAAGGTGGCGAGCGCGACCGCGAGACTTATCTGGCCGCGATCGACAACATCGTCTTTGGCGAGGACCCGAGCGAAGGTTTCGTGCGCGGCCGGCGCTTCCTGCATCCCAAACTCGGCTTCACTTTTGCCGCCCCCGATACGTTCACGCTGGACAACACGGCGCAAGCCGTGATCGGCGTCCGCGAAGGCGGCACGCAGGCGATGCGCTTTGACGTGGTCCGGGTGCCGGCGGAGCAGACGCTCGGCGACTACCTGAATTCCGGCTGGATGGAAGGCGTCGAGAAGGCGTCGACCGAGGACCTCACCATCAACGGTTTTCCGGCGGCGTCTGCATCGGCGCATGGCGATCAATGGCAGTTCAAGGTCTACGCGCTGCGGTTCGGCAGCGACGTCTACCGCTTCATTTTTGCCGCGAGGCAAAAGACCACCGAGAGCGATCGCAACGCGCGCGAGACCGTCAACTCGTTCCGCCGCCTGACGCTCGAGGAGATTCAGGCGGCACGTCCGTTGCGCATAAAAGTCATCACCGTGCAGCCCGGCGACACCGTGGAATCGCTATCCCACCGCATGTCCGGCGTCGACCGCCCCGCCCAGCGCTTCCGCATCCTCAACGGCCTCGACGCCAACGCCCAGGTCAAGACCCGCGACCGCGTCAAGATCGTAGTGGATTGACCACTACTGTCGTCCCGGACAAGCAAAGCGCGATCCGGGACCCATAACCAAAAATGCTAGTTGTTACACAACGCTGTAGCCACAACCGATTCTAACAACTCACATCGTGGCTATGGGTCCGGCGTTCGCCGGGATGACGGTCGATTGCTTGGCGGGCTACCCGCGCACCCTCGCGAAAAGCAATTGCCTCCGTGCATGCTCGCCGCAAGCACCACGACCACGCCCGTCATTTCCGGCTCATGCGGCCTCAGGCTGGTGAGCGTCGCATCGCTCCAGTCGGCGAGACTGACGACTTCGCCGCTTTGCGCCTCTGCCTCCGGCGCGCCGGTAGGTTCGAGAACCTTGAGCCCGCGGTTGTCGAGAAAGAAAGTGTGGTTCCCGAACAGATTGTTGAGCTGAGCGGCCGCGGGATGATCGTCGGGTAGAATCTCCGCCTGGAATTGGCTCAGGGTTTGCTTCACCTGGGTCGAACTTAACTTCATGATTTGCTCCATCTGATGAGTTTGTTCCTCTCCCTTGGCCAGCCACATGCTTCGAATGAATCCGCGCGGGATACGTTCCAGTTCACCGCGGTAACTTTCCAAGGCGTTTTTGAGACGCGTTCGCCTCTGACCGCGCTTGCTGAAATACAGAGCATGCCGCTCAAGCGGCGAGAAGCCGCTCGATCTCGGCCACCGGATGCGACGTCAGTTCCTTTGGAATCTCGGCGGCGACGCGCTCTGCGACCTCCGCGTGGAAGGCCGTGCGAAGATTGCCCAGCACTTTCGGCGGCGCGATGACGACAAGCTTCTCGAAAAGATTGGCGTGAGCATGGCGATAGAGTGCTTCGGCAACCTCGCCGGCAAACCGCTCCTCGGCAATGTGGTGCCAATCGGTTTCTTCCATGGCACTTCGGGCAACGCCGACACTTGCGCTGGAACGACCCGGACGGTCCGTACCTTGCTCGCGCGTCGGCGGATTGTCGCGCTCCAGAATTTTCTCGACGACAAGCTGGACGCGTTGGGCGTTGCCTCTGTTGCGCAGGAAAAGCGCCTTTTGACCGTCGCTTACGAGGACGAGAGCGTCGTGGGGAACGTGCGTTGTGGGTTCCATGGCCATTCGTGATTTTGCTCCAGATCGGTTGCGTCAAGTGACAACGCCGGAGCCATCACACGGTTTCCACTACGGGACGCTGCACCCTGTAGCTCTCCCCAACCGCCACACGACCCTTCCAACCCGCTGATCCGACTATCCTAAGTAGAATACCGTTGCGAAACGTGACAGCGTATGCGACGCTCTGTAGCATTGAAAAATGCCTGAGACCGCAAGGTAGCCAAATGGATGATAGCCTGCCCGACCTCGGAGACCTCGAACGCGAGGTAATGCAACTGGTTTGGGCCAATGGTCCGGTGACGGCCGAGGCCGTGCGTGAGCGGCTTTCGCGCCCTCTCAAGGAATCGACCGTTCGGACCGTGCTGCGGCGGCTGGAAGACAAGGGCTACACGACGCACACGGTGGATGGACGGACCTACGTCTATCACGCGGCCGAGCCACGCGGGCAGGTCGCGGCGAAAGCGGTCCAGCGCATCGTCGACTGGTTCTGCAACGGGTCCGTCGAAGAGGTTCTGGTCGGCATGGTGGATACGGCCATGCTCGACCAGCGGCAGTTGCGCATACTTGCCGACCAGATTGCGAAGGCAAAGGCGAAGGGAGGGAAGAAATGATGCTGACGATACTGGCGGAGTCGGCGCTGCGCTCCTTGGCTCTCGGCAGCGCAGTGTGGGTTGGCCTGCATCTTCGTCGCATACGAAATCCGCACGTCCATATGACATCCTGGGTCATGGTGCTGGTGGCGTCATTGGCAATGCCGCTGCTGATGCACTGGACCACCGTGACCGTCATACTGGACGCTTTGCCGGTGTTGCCGACGACGGAAGCCCCGTGGTCTGCCGCGGGGCCGTTGTCGGAGCCACTGCGCTCGTCGCTGCCGTCGGATCCCGGCATGCCCGCCGCGGGCCCCGGCACGGGTTACGCGGCCGTCAATTGGCTGGCCGTCGCGACGGCGATCTACGGATTCGTCACCTGCATGCTGCTGCTGAGATTGGCGGTCGGCATCTCGCTGACATGGCGGCTGGTGCGCGCCGCAAAGCCGATGAGCGAACCCTGGACAGCCGACTGGCGGGTGCGCGTCAGCAACGTCATCGCAGGCC
>JACDAG010000645.1 GCA_013695565.1 Bradyrhizobium sp. | reverse complement strand
GACCGGGAGAGGCCGACGATATCGTGGCCCGCTCCCGCAAAAGTTTCGGCGAGTTCGGCGCCAAGACCTTCGGCGATGCCGGTGAGCAGCAGCGTGCGTCTCGCGGAGCTGGCCATGACAATCAGATCCAGCGCAGGATGCTGGCGATAACAGCGATCTGCGCCAGCCAGCCGGCGGTAAACGTCAGCGTGCGTGCAGCGGGAATGCCTGCCGAATAGACGACGTAGTGCGCCAGCCGCGCGAAGAAGTAGACCACGACCGCCGTCTTGGTGACGCCGTTCGAAATGTTGAGCAGATGCGCGGTCAGAACGATCGGCGCGAAGATCGCGAGATTTTCGATCGCGTTGGTGTGCGCCTTGGCCGCCCGCTGCGCCCAGGCCGAAAGCGTATTGCTGTCCGGCGCGCTGCCGGCGAGCGTGCCCATGAGCCCGTTGATGGCCATGCGGTTGAGAACGTAGGGCACCCAGAACAGCGCCGTCATGAGTGCAGTCAAAATCAGCCAATAAAGTTCTGTGGTCACGACCTAACCCCTTTTGAGAAACGAGGCCGTTCGATCTACCTATTAGTAGGTAGAGTCAATAGCTGTGATAAAGTCTGCCTCCTAAACCGCGAATTTCGATTGAGTTCGAACGACTTAGCGTCCCGTCGACCCGAACCCGCCGGCGCCCCGATCGGTGGCCGAAAGCGTGTCGACCGGAACCAGTTGCGCCTGCACGACCGGCGCGATCACCATCTGCGCGATCCGCTCGCCGCGCCGAACCGGGAATGGCACATCGCCATGGTTGATCAAGAGCACGTTGATCTCGCCGCGATAGTCCGCGTCCACCGTGCCCGGCGAATTCAAAACCGTGACGCCGTGTTTTGCCGCCAGCCCCGAGCGCGGCCGCACCTGCGCTTCAAAACCCCGCGGCAAAGCGATGGTGAGCCCGGTCGGCACCATCGCGTATTTGCCCGGCGGCAAAATCACCGGCGTTTCCGCCGGCACGGCCGCGAGCAGATCGAGCCCCGCGGCATCCGCGCTCTGATAGGTTGGCAGCGCCAGGCCCTCGGCATGCGGCAATTGCTTGATGTCGACCTTCACCATTCCGCTCACGAATTCTTCCCCAATGATTTTGCGATCCGCGCGACAAGTTCAGTCGCGACTTGCTCTTTCGTCATCACGGGCCAGGACTCCACTTGAATGCTATCAACATTGATTTCCTCAGCCTCCCGCTGCAACAGATGCACGGTATTGCGGTCGCCGCCCATCACGCCCGTTGCCGGCGACACGTCATTGGCGACGATCCAGTCGCAGCCCTTGCGCGCGATTTTTGCCTTCGCATTCTCGATCAGATGCTCGGTCTCGGCGGCAAAGCCGATCACCAGCGGCGGACGCTTGTCCGTCAGTTTTGAGATCGTCGCCAGGATATCGGGGTTTTCGACCAGTTGCAGCGGCGGCATGCCGGAAGATGTCTTCTTCAACTTCTGCTCGCCCTCATTGGCGACACGCCAGTCGGCAACGGCCGCGGCGAAGATGGCGATATCCGCGGGCAATGCGGCCTCGACCCGGTGCAGCATGTCGCGCGCCGATTCCACCCGGATCACCGTAACGCCTGCGGGATCGCGCAGCTCCACCGGCCCTGACACCAGCGTCACGTCGGCGCCCGCAGCCCGCGCGGCGGCGGCGATCGCAAAACCCTGCTTGCCGGAGGAGCGGTTGGCGATATAGCGCACGGGATCGATCGGCTCATGGGTCGGCCCCGCCGTGATCAGCACGCGTTTTCCCAGGAGCGGACGCGGTTGCGGCGGACGCAAAATGTCGACGGCGGCCGCGGCGATTTCCACCGCCTCCGCCATCCGTCCGACGCCGGCCTCGTTGGCTTCGGCCATCTCGCCGGCATTGGGGCCGATCATGATGACGCCGTCGCGTCGCAACTGCAGCACGTTGCGGCGGGTGGCGGCGTTGTTCCACATCAAGGGGTTCATCGCCGGCGCGAGCAGGATCGGCCGGTTGGTCGCGAGCAGGATGGCGCTGGCGAGATCGTCGGCATGGCCGTGTGCCATCTTCGCCATCAGATCGGCGGTCGCCGGCGCCACCACGATCAGGTCGCAGTCGCGCGCCAGCCGAATATGCCCGGCATCGAACTCGCTCTCGGGATCGAACAAATCCGTATAGACGCGCTCATGCG
The DNA here is from genome assembly GCA_013695565.1 of Bradyrhizobium sp. Classification (GTDB taxonomy): domain Bacteria; phylum Pseudomonadota; class Alphaproteobacteria; order Rhizobiales; family Xanthobacteraceae; genus Bradyrhizobium. The sequence continues at coordinate 7,567 of JACDAG010000645.1, read as the reverse complement.
CGAGCGCGCTCGCCGACAGCGGCGTCACGAATTGCTGCGCGGCCTTGGTCAGCACGCAGCGAACGTCGATGTGCCGCTCCTTCAGCCGCCGGATCAGCTCCAGCGATTTGAAGGCGGCAATGCCGCCGCCGATGATCAGGGTGACGCCGGCCTGGCCGGTCGCCAAGCCGTGTGCCAAGCCGTGTACCAAGGCCCGCGCGGCAGGCCGGGCAGGGGCCTCCGCAGGCGGCGAGGCGGCGGCGGGTGACGGGGCGGGGAATTCAGCATGGCCCTGGATCAGATCGCCCAGGATGACCCGGACTTCTTCTTCCACCGAGCGGCCGTTGCCGGCCGATCGCAGCCGCAAATAGGTCTTTACGGCGTCATCGAGCTTTCGGATGGTGAGGCTGGCCATGACTGGCTCCAGACAAATACTGAGGTCAATGCTAGCACATCATGCATGCATTGCAATCACGTCTGCCGGATCGCCACCAAAATCCCGATGAATGTCGCCGCGATGATCCAGAGCGCCACGGTGCGCCAGCGGCTCTTGCGGCCCTCGGCCCGGCCCATCGCCGCAATCGTCTCCGGCGACAATGTGAGGCCTTCCCGGGTCATCTTTTCCAGCTGCTCCAGCACCGCCACCGAGCGCGTCGCGATCGCCGGCAGGCCTGCCAGCACCCGGCCGAGATCGCCGGCGCCGGAGACCGCCCCCTGAATGCGCCCGATCGGTCCGAGATTGCGCTCGATCCATTCCCGCACCACGGGATCGGCGACCTTCCAGATGTCGAGCTTGGGATCGAAGCCGCGCGCCACGCCCTCGACCACCACCATGGTCTTTTGCAGCAGGATCAGTTCGGGGCGGGTCTGCATGTCGAACAGCCCGGTGACCTCGAGCAGCAAGGTCAGCAGCTTCGCCATCGAGATGTCTTCGGCGATGCGGTTATGGATTGGCTCGCCAATGGCGCGGATCGCTTGCGCGAAATTCTCGACCGAGTGATGGCCCGGCACATAGCCGGCCTCGAAATGCACCTCGGCGACGCGGCGGTAGTCGCGCGTGATGAAGCCAAGCAGAATCTCGGCGAGGAAGCGCCGCTCCTTCAGCCCGAGCCGGCCCATGATGCCGAAATCCACTGCGACAAGCCGGCCGGCGTCGTCCAGGAACAGATTGCCGGGATGCATGTCGGCATGGAAGAAGCCGTCGCGTAGCGCGTGGCGCAGGAAACTCTGGATCACCTTGCGCCCGAGATCCGGCAGATCGACTTGCGATTGTTCGAGGCGCGTGTGGTCGTTCAGCGCGATGCCGTCGATCCACTCCATCGTCAGCACATTGTGGGCGGTGCGGTCCCAATCCACGAGAGGCACGCGGAAATCCGGATCGTCGCGCGTGTTCTCCGCCATCTCGGACATCGCGGCCGCTTCCAGCCGCAGATCCATCTCCATCGCGACCGAGCGCGACATCGTGTTGATGACTTCGATCAGCCGCAACCGGCGCGCGTCGGCCGAATGCGCTTCGGCGTTATGCGCGACAAAGAAGAAATCGGCGAGGTCGCGGCGAAAACGCGTGGCGACGTTGGGTCGCAGCACCTTGACCGCGACGGCATTGCGCACGCCATCGCGCTCGGTCTCGCCGCGATGCACCTGCGCGATCGAAGCTGCGGCAACCGACGGCCCGAAGCTCGCAAACGCCTGCGCCACAGGGCGTTCCAGCGAGGTCGCAATGACGGCCTCGGCCTCGCTTTGCGAAAACGGCGGCAGCCGATCCTGCAAGGCTTCCAGATCGCGCGCCATCGCAACCCCGACCACGTCGGGACGCGTCGCCAGAAACTGTCCGAGCTTGAGATAGGCCGGGCCGAGCCGGGTCAGCGCGCGCGACAGCCGTGGACCGGATTTGGCGCCGGGGCGCTCGATGATCCGCGCCAGCTTGAGCGCGAGTTGGCCGGGCGGCGGCACCAGGCTCGGATCGACGACGCCGAACACGCCTTCGCGCGCGAACACGTAGCCGGCGCGAACGAGCCGCGCGATGTGGGTCGCCGCAGAGATCACAAACGCCAGCCCGAATGCAACGCCACGATCCCGCCGGAGAGGGGTTCCCACTTCACCCGCGAAAAGCCGGCGGCGCGGATCATCTCGGCGAAAGCATTGGGCCTTGGAAATTTTCGGATCGATTCGACGAGGTATTGATAGGATTCGGCGTCGCCGGTCACGGCGCGGCCGAGCGGCGGGATCACCTTGAACGAGAAAAAGTCATAGAGCCGGTCGAGCCCGGGCACATCGACGGTGGAGAATTCCAGGCACAGGAATCTGCTGCCGGGTTTCAGCACGCGGTAGGCTTCGCTGAGTGCAAAATCGATCCGCGGCACGTTACGGATGCCGAACGCGATGGTGTAGCCGTCGAACGCGCGATCGGAAAATTCCAGCGCCTCGGCATTGCCCTCGACGAACGAAACCTGTTGGTCGAGATGACGCGTCATCGCGCGTTTGCGGCCGACTTCGAGCATGTCGGTGTTGATGTCGCAGACCGTGGCGCGGAAGCCGGCGCCTGCCGCCTTGGCGGCGCGGAACGCGATATCGCCGGTGCCGCCGGCAACGTCGAGCAGCGCGAACGGCGCATCGCCCTTCGGCGGATTGAGCTGGTTGATCATGATGTCCTTCCAGACCCGGTGCAGGCCCACCGACATCAGATCGTTCATCAAATCATAGCGCGACGCCACGCTGTGAAACACCTCGTTCACCAGCGTCTGCTTGTCTCCAAGGGGGACGTCCTTGAAGCCAAAATGCGTCGTTTGGTCCGGCTGGTTCATGCCTCGGCCCTGTTTTTTCCCGTCATTGCGAGCGAAGCGAAGCAATCCATCTTTCCATGCGGAGGTAGATGGATTGCTTCGTCGCTCCGCTCCTCGCAATGACAAGGAGTGTCCGGCTGACCATAGCGCGCCCGCCGCAATGGCGCTATCACGTCACCTTCATAAGGTGAATGCCTGCATGCCTGAATTACCCGAAGTTGAGACCGTCCGCCGCGGCCTGCAACCCGCCATGGAGGGGTCAAAAATCGTCAAAGCGGAAGCCCGGCGGAAGGATTTGCGGTTTCCCTTTCAAAAAGACTTTATCGCCCGGTTGGAGGGCCAGACTGTGACCGGCCTCGGTCGCCGCGCCAAATATCTGATGGCGGACCTTGCCTCCGGCGACGTGCTGTTGATGCATCTCGGCATGTCCGGGTCGTTTCGCGTGCTGGAAAATGGCGGCAACAGCACGCCCGGCCAATTCCACCTTCCGCGCAGCGAAGACCGCGCCCATGATCACGTCGTGTTCCACATGTCATCGGGCACGTCGGTTGTGTTCAACGATCCGCGCCGTTTCGGCTACATGAAGATCATTGCCCGTAACGCGCTGGAGGAGGAGCCGCTGCTGAAAGGGCTCGGTCCCGAGCCGCTCGGCAATGAATTCGACGCGGCGATGCTGGCGGGCGCCTGCCACAACAAGAAAACCAGCCTGAAGGCTGCCTTGCTCGACCAGCGCGTGGTGGCGGGACTTGGCAACATCTATGTCTGCGAAGTGCTCTATCGCGCGCATTTGTCGCCGCGTCGCCTCGCCGCGACGTTGGCCACGAAGAAGGCCGAACCCACCGACCACGCCAAGCGTGTGGTGGGCTCGATCCACGATGTCCTGAACCAGGCGATCGAGGCCGGCGGCTCCTCGATCAGCGACCATCGCCAGACCTCGGGCGAGTTGGGCTATTTCCAGCACCGATTTCAGGTCTATGACCGTGAAGGCGAGAAATGCCAGACCCCGCGTTGCGGCGGCATCGTGCGGCGCTTCGTCCAGAACGGCCGCTCGACGTTCTGGTGTCCGAAGTGCCAGAAATAGCTACACGCATCCGCGCAACGGCATGGATATCATGAAGACGCCGACGATCCAGACCTCGCGCCTGATCCTGCGACCGCTCGCACTGTCGGATGCGCCCGCGATTCAGCGCCACTTCAACAACTGGAACATCATTCGGAATCTTGCGACCGTGGTTCCCTGGCCGTATCCCGACAATGGCGCGGAAACCTTCATCAGGCGTGAGTTGGAAATAATCGCGGCGGGCGAGGAAATCTATCATTGGGTTCTGACGTTGCGGGCGGGCGATGGCGAAGCCGTCGGCAACATCCATTTTCGACCGGGGGCGGACAATCCGAAAGGCAACCGGGGCTTCTGGCTCGCCGAGCCCTATTGGAAGCGCGGCCTGATGACCGAGGCCATTTCGGCCGTCAACGACTTTGCCTTCAACACGCTCGGTATCGAGCAATTCCACGTTTGCAACGTGGTTTCCAATGAGGCGTCACGCCGGGTCAAGCAAAAGACCGGGGCCGAGTTTGTCGGCTACATCGAACTCGCGCATCACAATGGCCAGTCGAAGTCGGAAAGATGGCGCGTGACGCGCGAAAGCTGGTTGCGCCTGAATCCCGGCGCGGGAGAGCGCTCCAGCTAAACGCAACAACGCGCCCCTTCTTCTGAAGGAGCGCGCCGCTGCTGTTGGCGTCAACCCGATCGCGTGATCAGGCAACGAACGCTGCCGCTTCAGCAGGCGTTTCGATGAACATCGTGGCAAGGGGGGCTTCCTGCACCTCGCCGATGAAGAGTTCGTCATGAATCGTCGCGCCGGCATTCAGCTTGGCTTCGACCCATTGCCAGAGGCCGCGGATTTCCTCGGCCGATTTGCTTGTTGGCGCATATTCGTTGACCGCGAGGCCCGCGCTCAACGCGTCCTGGTGATCGTTGCGCATCACGATGAAGGGTGTTGCGACGACGCCGGAGATATCGAGCGCGGCTTCCTCGCCGAGCGCGGTCGTGGCGTTGGTGAGACGCTGACCGCGGATCGGCGTTTGATTGAGGATGAACGCGAACGGCCTGTTCGAGGCGCGGACCATGCCGAGCGTCGTGGCGGTCGCTTCGATATCGGCGATGCTCGGACGTGCGGGGATCAGGCACAAATCGGCGTAGCGAATCGCCGCCGTTGTCGCGGCGTTGACGCCGCCGGCCGTGTCGATGATCGTCAGCGTCACGCCGCTGCGATCCAGCGACTGCAATCGCTGCTCGAAATCGCCGGCCGCGTAAATCGGCTCGACGATCGGTTCGGCATAGGGCCGCCGGCTTTGCCAGTTCGAGAGGGTGCCTTGCGAGTCGGTCTCGATCAGGCGGACGGTGTGCCCCGCCTGAATGGCCGCGAGCGCGAGGCCGATGGCAAGCGTAGTTTTGCCGGAGCCACCCTTTTGGGTGGCCAGTACGATCGTCTGCATCATAGATCCTTTGGATAGCTTTTCAGGGAGTCGGTGGTTACGCCACACCAGTCGCACACGCATTCTGCGGTGCCGAGCCAAGCTCGCTCAGACCTGCCCTGCCCGATCCAAAGGTTGCCTCAGGGATCGCGGTCGTCCGAATCAGTAACAATGCAATGATGCCCGATTATAAAATTGTGGCTATTCCGTATGATTACTGGCGTAATTCAGCGTAGTTATCTCATCCGACCATAAAACAAGAAAAGCGGGAAACACATGACCAGTCATTGGCGGGATCGCGCGGCGACCACTTTTCAGTGTCAGAAGCAGCCGGCGTCCTCCAGCCGCGGCATGGTGGTGAGCAATCATCCGCTGGCTTCGAGCGCGGGCGCCGAAATGCTCGCGGCCGGCGGGAACGCCATCGACGCGGCGATCGCGACGCTGTTCACGTTGACGGTGGTCGAACCGATGATGGTCGGCATCATCGGCGGCGGCATGGCGCATATCAGGCTTGCCGATGGCAGCCATCGTTTTATCGATGGCCAGAGCACCGTGCCGCTTGCGGTGAGGCCGGACACTTACACATCGAAGCCGGGTTCGGCGCATGACGTGTTCGACACGGTGGGCGACGAAAATCTGACCGGGCCGAAAGCGGCGGCGACGCCGGGCTCGCTGAAGGCCTGGTGCGAAACGCTGCGCCGCTTCGGAACGATGAGCTTGGCCGATGTGATGCAGCCCGCGATCAAGCACGCCTCGCGCGGCTATGCGGCGACGCCCTATCTGCACGAGTGCATCACCGACAGCGCCGAGGATATGCGCAAGGACCAGGCGATCTCGGCGATCTATCTGCCAAAGGGGTCCCCGCTGAAGACCGGCGAGCGCGTGGTGCAATCGGAATATGCGGAGACGCTGACATACATTTCGCAGCATGGCGAAGCAGCACTCTATCAGGGACCGCTCGGCGATATCCTGGTCGATTACATGAAGACGCATGGCGGCTTCATTGCCCGCGAGGATCTCACGACCTACAAGACGGTCGAGCGCCAGCCGATCCGCGCCGACTATCGTGGCTGGCAGATTCTCGGACCGCCGCCGCCCGCGGCGTCCGGCGTGCACATCGCGCAGATGCTCAACATCCTCGAAGGCTACGATATCGCCGGACTTGGATTCGGTTCAGCGGAGACAATCCACTACCTCGCCGAGGTATTGAAGATCGCCTTTGCCGATCGCGCCGCAGCCAACGGCGATCCGGAGTTCGTCAACGTGCCGGTGGAGCGGTTGACGTCGAAGGCCTATGCCGCGGAGCGCCGCCGCGCGATCGATCCCGGCCGCGCGCTGAAATGGAGCGCCGGCGTGGCGCAGCTCGAAGGCATCAACACCACGCATATGACGGCGGCGGATGCGTTCGGCAACGTGGTCGCGACCACGCAGACCATCAACAATCTGTTCGGCGCCAGGATCATGATCCCCGGCCTCGGCACCGTGCCGAACAATTACATGAATCTGTACGATCCGCGGCCGGGTCACGCGCTGTCGCTGGCGCCGGGCAAGCGCGTCACCACCTCGATGTCACCTGTCATGGCATTGCGTGACGGCAAACTGGTGTATGCGCTCGGCCTGCCCGGCGGAAAGAAAATCTTTCCGAGCGCCATGCAGGCGCTGATCAATCTGATCGATCATGGCATGAGCCTGCAGGAAGCGGTCGAGGCGCCGCGGGTCTGGACCGAAGGCAATGCACTCGAAGTGGAGTATGCGGTGCCGGAAAGCGTGCGCGCCAAACTCACATCGATGGGGCACAAAGTGCAGGCGGTGCCGACGGTGGCCGGCGGCATGAATGCCATTCAGTTTCATGACGACGGCCTGATGTCCGGTGCGGCGTGCTGGCGTGCCGATGGCACGCCGATCGGCATCGCCGGCGGGCTCGCGCGCGCAGGTGTGAGGTTCGGATTGGCGTGACAGAAAGTGCCGGTGCAATTTTTTCCCGGCCACATCTGCGGTAGCAATACGCGCTGAATCTCCCCGACTTTTGCACGAAATTGCGTACTTCTACGGGCCGCCTGTTTCTCGATTCTTCATGGTTAACGCCCAGCCTGAAGTGCTGCCGGTAGATATCCGCCTGCATTGAACGGGACTTCGCAATGGCAATTCTGAATCTGAATATTCGCGGGCGCTTGATACTGGGCTTCAGCGTGCTCTGCGCACTTCTCGCATGCGTGGTTGGCCTGACCATCATCAAGGTTCGCGCGGTCAACGAATCCACCGACCGGAACGTTACCCTTCGGGTTCCGACCGCCATGGCCGCAAGCGACGTAGTGGCGGGGGTTTACGCC
>JACDAG010000374.1 GCA_013695565.1 Bradyrhizobium sp. | reverse complement strand
CTCGGCATGGGCGATGTCGTGCTCGATCGCTGGAGCGGCGCCCAATTTGCTCACGTTGCAGTCCATAGCGCCGCTACCGAGCGCGGGGCAGCGCTTCATGCGCTCGTCAAGTTCGTCCGGCTCACGGTTCAGATCAGCATGCTCTGCGCGGGTGCGTGGCTGGCCATCGACAAGGAGATTTCGCCTGGCGCCATGATGGCCGCGTCAATCATCATGGGCCGCGCGCTCGCCCCGGTCGAGCAGATCGTCGGCCAGTGGAAGCGAATCGTGGCCTTCCGCACCTCCTTCAACCGTCTTGAAAGCATGTTCCAGGCGCTCCCGCTGGAAGAAACGCCGACCGCTCTACCTTCGCCGAAAGGCAATATCGAGGTCGTCAACGCGGTGATCTGGCCACCCAATGCGACCCGTCCGGCGGTCAAGGGCGTCTCGCTCAGCCTAAAGGCGGGAGAAAGCATGGCCATTGTCGGCGCTTCGGCGAGCGGCAAGTCGACCCTGGCCCGTGCTCTTGCCGGCGTGTGGCCACTGCGCGACGGCTCGGTTCGGATTGACGGTGCGGAATACGGCCAATGGGACCAGAATGTGCTGGGCAAGCATATTGGCTACCTGCCACAGGACATTGAGCTGTTCTCCGGAACGGTTGCTGACAATATTGCACGTCTCGGCAAGATCGACCCCAAGGCGGTTGTCGCGGCTGCCCAAGCCGCTGGTGCGCATGAAGTGATCCTGCGCCTGCCAAACGGCTATGACACCGTGCTGGGCGAAGGCGGCGTCGCACTGTCCGGCGGCATGCGCCAGCGGGTCGGCCTGGCGCGTGCGCTTTATGGCTGCCCGCGCCTCGTGATCCTGGACGAGCCCAACTCCAATCTTGACGAGGAAGGTGAGAAGGCCCTCGGCCGGGCAATGGCTTCGATGAAGGCGGCAGGCTGCACGGTGATAGCGGTGACCCACCGCAACCTGCTTCTCGCCCATGTCGACAAGCTGATGGTGATGTCGTTCGGACAGGTAATCGCGCAAGGCCCCCGTGACGAAGTGATCGCCAATATCCGCGGCAACAAAGTTGCGCTAGCGGCGACTGCCGACCGCTCTGTGAGCAACGTCACGGTCGCGGCTTGAAGAACGAGCTAGATCTGACACCACATTCTTTTTGGGGAGTAGATCGATGAACAAGTTTTGGGTGATGGGCGGGGCGTCAATCGCATTATCGGTTGCCGCTATGGTGTGGAACCCGGGCACGGACCGCTCGTCGAAAAACCTGCTGGGCAAGGCGCAGTCGGAATTTGCGATGAAAGCGCGAAGCGCGTTGATGCAACGCCGCATGGCGCAGGCTTCGACAGAGTCGGCCGTGATCGCCGAGCCGAAGCCAGTCGCCTTGTTACCTTTCGCTGTTGCGTCATTGGAGCCGGTTGCACCTCCAACCAGCATCGTCCGCGAAACGCGTCTTGAAGCTGTCGCGCCGGAGCCGCAAACGGTGAGAATGCATGCTCCAATCGAAATGTGGGAACCGGTACTGCCTTCAGCACCCGAGGCTGCCCCGGCGGTTGACAAAACGGAATCGATCAATCTCCGTCCGGAACAGCCACAGGCATCCGTGTCGCTTAAGCCGTCGCCCGCTGTCACGCTAGTGTACGCGCTTACCAAAGCGGAAACGGCGATCGTCACCTCGACACACGCATCACCCCAGCGCCAAATGAGAAAAGCACGCAGCACACCGCCTAAGACGAACGCTTTCGTCCACCGCTCCGCACGTACCGCGCCGAGATATTCAATGCCGTACAACCTCGAAACCCTGCGTGCACGCGCACCACAAATCGCCGCCGCAATCGCGCGTTATATGTAACGCTAAAGCGTCGATCCTACTGCGGGAGAAGCGAATTGCGATGCAGGCTCTGCGGTCTCATTTACCGGCTTTGGGGCGACTTAGCCACCTTATACATCGCGATAGAATTTGGTGATGAGCAAATACTCTTCACCGGCCCCGAAGGCCGATGCACGCTTATTTTGCTCCAACGGATGCTCACCATGCTGCTGCGGCTCAAGGAAATGCGGCAGAGTACTGAATTAACCGATCCGTTTCGCATAGGCCGCGGCGTCTCGCTTGCTACTCTTCGCTTTCAACTCGAGTTCGGCCCGGCTTTGGGGC
>JACDAG010000640.1 GCA_013695565.1 Bradyrhizobium sp. | reverse complement strand
CTGTGGGACAATCCGCGGGTGTTCGCGAGCCCGGCGCTGCAAGGCGGTCTCTATGCCGCGCCCGATCCGTCGGGCTTCCGCAGTTTCGCCGGCCGCTACCGCACCAAATATGGCGGCGAGCCGGTGCGCACGGCGACGCTGGCCTACGACGCGGTGGCGCTGGTCGCCGCCTTGTCGCGTACGCAAGGCGCGCAGCGCTTCGCGCCGGAGACGCTGACCAACCCGTCCGGCTTTGCCGGCATCGACGGGCTGTTTCGGTTCCGCTCCGACGGCACCAATGAGCGGGGGCTTGCTGTGATGAAGGTGGCGCAAGGCGGCAGCACGCCGGTTGCGGGCTCGCCGAAGAGTTTTGGCGCTTAGTTCAGATCGCCGCTTTTCCGGCGTTTGCGAACTCCTGCTCGTAGCGGCGCCGGTTGCTCCAATAGATGTTGGCGAACAGCGCCGCTTCCTGGCGATAGGGGATGTGATCGTCGGCATCCTGGCCGGCCTGCGCCCCGATCCAGGCGGCGTGATGTGCGATCGCGCCGGACCGGTCGCCCTGCAATGCGCGGATCTGGAATTCGAACATGTGGCTCTCGATCTCGGGATAGCGATCGTACCAGCAGGTCGACCACTGCCGGTTCTGCAGCGCAAAGCGGCGGATCCAGCGCTCGGTCAAATCCATTTCGTGTTCGGGTTTTGAAAACATCACGTCGCGCCGTGCTTCCTGCAGCGTTTCGATCGCGACCGGTTTGTTCTTCGCCCAGAGCGTCTGCATCGACGGGTCGGACAGGAAACGATCGGCATAGATCGGATGTGGGAACGCCTGTTCGCGCAGATGCGGCAGCTCGAAATAAACGCGGATTTCCGAGCAAACACTGGCCTTCAATTCATTGTCTTCCATCTTGCGGTGGAAGGCGTCGAAGCCGATGCCGGGAAAGTAGGGCATGAACGCCGCGTGGAACATCTCGTGCAGGCGATAGAGATCCTCGATCGCGGGATTGTCGTACGCACGGTTCATGGTGACGCCCCACCATGAGCAAAAATGCGCGCGCTCCAAGCGGTCGTCGGTTGAGTCGCAAAACAATCGCGGCAGGCTCGTGAACTGCTCGACGATGTCGTGAATGAAGCCGCCATCGGCGTGCGACGCGCGGATCGGCGCGCTGCGCCACAGCCCGTGCACGTGGCGGTGAATGTCCTTGGTATCGGTCAGGACGACCGGATTTTTCATGACGTGTCTCCGATCGGGCCTGCGGTGCCGATCATCTCGGCCATGGCCGGCGTCAGACACAGCCGCAAGCGTGCATGGGGATCGCCGGCCGGGCGGCGCAGGAAATCCGCCAGCGCAGGGTCGGTGGTGGTGTTCGCTTCTGCTTGCGCCAGCACGCTGACATCGCAGGGCGAGAGCGCGAGGTTGAGGCGACGGCCGATCTGAATCGCGGCCTCGCGCTGGATCCTTTTATAGCGCCGCGGCAAATCGAACACGTCGTGACGTCCCAGCAGCGCCATGCCGAGTTGCAGCGTGGTCAGGTTCTTGAACCATTGATTGCCGAACAGGCTCGGCATCGCGTGACGGCACAGCACGCCGCCGATGCGGTCGTAATAGACTCCGAACGGTTTTGACAGGCTGAACGCCAGCGCCTGCACGGCGGGATTGTCGGCGGCAAATCGTGCGGCGGGCGCTTCGGCAATGGAGCCGACATAAGTGACGTCGAACAGCACGCGCGGTGTGTCAGAATTCGCGGCGAGCAGGGCGAGGAAGTCATTGGCGTGCGGCCAGACATTGCCGTCGATCGCCGATGGTTGGCTGATGCAGAACAGCGCATCTGCAGGCAGCGCGCGCCCGACGGCCTGCCAATCGGCGCGGGGATGTTCGATCACGGCAATGCCGCAGGCTTCGGCATAGGCCTTGTAGCCTTCGTATTCGCCGGCGAACACATGCACTGCTGGATTGAATTTTTCGGTGCGGGCACGGTTGCCGTAGGCCGCGATCACATGAAACAATGCTTCGCTGCCGCCGGCGGTCGGGTAACGCCAGGGAAAACCGGCCGCATCGATCGCGACCACGGGCGCCGCCCATGCCATCCAGCGCTCAATGAAGGCTTCATGCGAGGCGAATTGCTTGCCGGTCCAGGCATCGCGGAATTGTTCGAGATGATGGCGGCGCGCGGCGTCGAGCCCGTCAACGGCATTGCCGAGAACAAGATTCTTGGCGGCCTCGGTCTCGGGCGTGACCAGCGCATAGACGGTCTTGCTCGCGCCGGCGGCTTTGACGCGGCGGTCGAGTTCGGGATCATGGATCGGCGGGGTGATGGTCCGGGCGTTCACGATCGTCATGCGAATGGTGGTTGGGACGAAATAAGTAAGCCGAATTTACCACAGCCGGCCGCGCCGCGCCCGAATTCTCAGGCTTTGGCTTATCAAACCTTTACGCCGCGAGATCGGCGATCACGATCCGGCCGTGCTCTCGCAACACGTCGTCCCGGCCTTGAGCTCAGATGCGCAATTGCGCATCTGAGATCGCGCTTCGCTTGTC
>JACDAG010000368.1 GCA_013695565.1 Bradyrhizobium sp. | reverse complement strand
GCCATAGCCCGCCGACGAGCGCGAACGGCAGCGAAAGCATGACGATCAGCGTCTCGGTCAATCGGCGGAAATTGAGATAGAGCAACAGGAAGATGATCAGCAGCGTGACCGGCACCACGATCTTTAGTCTGGCGGTGGCGCGCTCCAGGTACTCGAACTGGCCGCTCCAGACGACATAGTTCCCGGGCGGAAACTGGACGCTGGCGGCCACGGCGGCCTTGGCGTCGGCGACGTAGCCGCCCAGATCGCGGTCGCGGATGTCCACGAAGATGTAGACGGCAAGTTGCCCGTTCTCAGTCCGGATCGTTGTCGGGCCACGGGTGAGCTTGATGGCAGCGACCTCGCCGAGAGGCACCGTCCCGCCACCGGGCATGGCCACCAACACGTCACGCGCGATCGATTGGGGATCGCTCCGCAGATCGCGCGGATAGCGCAGATTGACGCCATAACGCTCGCGGCCTTCAACGGTCGTCGTAATCGTCTCGCCGCCGAGGGCCGACGAGACCGTATCCTGCACATCGCTGATCATGAGACCGTAGCGGGCCAGCGCTTCGCGGTCAGGTACGATGTCCAGATAGTAGCCGCCAATCACCCGTTCCGCGTAGGCGCTTGAGGTACCCGGAACCGCCTTCACGACCGTTTCGATTTGCCGTGCCAACTTCTCCATCTCTGTCAGGTCTTTACCTATGATCTTGATGCCGACTGGCGTACGAATTCCCGTCGCAAGCATGTCGGTGCGCGCCTTGATCGGCATGGTCCAGGCGTTGGATACGCCGGGAAACTGCAGGGCCTTATCCAGCTCAGCTATCAGTCCATCGACCGTCAGGCCCGCGCGCCACTGCTGCTTCGGTTTGAGATTGACGATTGTCTCAAACATCTCGGTCGGAGCAGGGTCGGTTGCGGTTTCAGCGCGACCGGCCTTGCCATAAACCGACTCGACTTCAGGAAACGTCTTGATGATCTTGTTCTGTGTCTGGAGAATCTCCGCCGCCTTGGTCACCGACAGACCGGGGAGCGTCGTCGGCATGTACATCAGCGTGCCTTCGTTCAGGCTCGGCATAAACTCAGTTCCGAGCTGCCGGGCCGGCCAGAGGCTCACCGCCAAGGCGACAAGTGCGAGGACGATCGTTAGGGTCTTGGCTTTCAACACCCCCTGAATCAGCGGCCGATACACCCAGATCAGGAACCGATTGATCGGGTTCTTGTGCTCCGGAACGATCTTGCCGCGAATGAACAACACCATCAGAGCCGGAACCAGGGTAATCGACAGAATCGCCGCCGCCGCCATCGAGAACGTCTTGGTAAAGGCGAGCGGGCTGAACAGACGACCCTCCTGCGATTCCATGGTGAAAATCGGCAGGAACGACACCGTGATGATCAGCAGGCTGAAAAACAGGGCGGGACCAACCTCGCTCGCCGCTTCGATCAGGATTTCGAGGCGCGGTTTGTCGGGCGGGGCACGTTCGAGATGCTTGTGCGCATTCTCGATCATGACGATGGCACCGTCGATCATGGCGCCGATCGCAATTGCGATCCCACCGAGGCTCATGATGTTTGAGCCGATACCGAGCATCTTCATGGCGGCGAAGGCCATCAGGATCCCGACCGGCAACATGATGATGGCGACGAGAGCGCTACGCACATGCAGCAGGAAAACGATGCAGACGAGTGCGACGACGATGCTCTCTTCCGTGAGCGTCCGCTTCAAAGTCTCGATCGCATTATGGATAAGGTTGGAGCGATCATAGACCGGTATGATCTCGACGCCCTTGGGAAGCGCCGACGCCATATCGGCAAGCCGCGCCTTCACATTATCGATAACGTCAAGCGCGTTTTGACCGAAGCGTTGCAGCGCAATGCCGCTCGCGACCTCGCCCTCCCCGTTGAGCTCGGTGATGCCACGGCGCTCATCCGGTCCCATTTCGATCCGCGCTACATCCTTAAGCAAGACCGGGGTACCCTTATCCACCTTCAGCACGATGCTCGAGAGATCGGAAAGGCTTTTGACATAGCCACGGCCGCGCACGATAAATTCGAATTCCGAAAGCTCTACAGTCCGTCCGCCAACATCCATGTTGCTGCTGCGGATCGCATCGCGCACCTTCGCAAGCGGGATACCCAACGAGCGCAACCGGTTCGGATCGAGGATGATATTGTATTGCTTGACGAAGCCACCGACGCTCGCCACCTCGGCGACGCCCTCGGCCTTGGAAATGCCGTAGCGTATGGTCCAATCCTGCAGGGATCTGAGCTCGGCCAGCGATTTGTCCTTGGACTGCAGGGCGTATTGATACACCCAGCCTACCCCGGTCGCGTCCGGCCCCAGCGTGGGTGTTACGCCGTTCGGCAACTTGCGCGCGGCGGCGTTGAGATATTCAAGCACGCGCGAGCGCGCCCAATAGATATCGGTGCCATCCTCGAAAATAATGTAAACGAACGAGACGCCAAAAAAGGAGAAGCCGCGCACCACTTTCGATTTCGGCACCGTCAGCATAGCGGTCGTCAGCGGATAGGTCACCTGGTCCTCGATGACCTGCGGTGCCTGACCTTTGTAATCGGTATAGACGATAACCTGTGTATCCGAGAGATCGGGAATCGCATCCAGTGCCGAGTTTTTCAGAGCATAGACCCCGGCGGACACGGCGAAGACCGCACCGATCAGAACCAGCATCAGGTTGCGGGCCGACCATTCAATAAGCCGCGCGATCATTGCGATTTCTCCCCAGAATCCAGGCCACTGAGTGCCGCCTTGAGATTGCTTTCGGCATCGATCAGGAAATTCGCGGAGACCACGATCTTGTCGCCGTCGGCAAGGCCCTCCTTGATCTCGACGCGGCCAGCGCCACGCCGTCCGAGCTTGACGGCGCGTGGCTCGAAACGCCCTTCGCCCTTGTCGAGCAACACAATCTGTCGCTCACCGCTGTCAATGACCGCGTTGTTGGACACGGTCAAAACCGGAGCCTGCGCACCAGTGGCGATCTCGACTTCGGCATACATCTCAGGCCGCAGCAGTTCGTCCGGATTTGGCAACTCGATTCTGATCCGCGCGGCCCGCGTCTCCGCCATCAAGTGCGGATAGATCAACGTGACGTTGCCGGTGAAAACCCGGTCGGGATAGGCGCGAAGCCGGACGCTGGCCTTTTGTCCGAGATCGATCAGGGAAAGGTCCCGCTCCGCGATGTCGGCCAACACCCAGACGACGTCGTGATCGGCGATCCGGAACAAAACATCCCCCGGAGCCGCGCGCATGCCGTTGACGGCGATGCGTTCCACGATCTCGCCGTCCTGCGGCGCAGGCCAGCTCACATAGGCCGGGATTTCGCGCGTGCGCTCGATCTCGGCAATGAATTTCTCAGGAGCATCCAGATTTTCAAGGCGCCGGCGTGCTCCTTTCAAGGCCTGGTTGCCGATGCCGGCGTTTGGGCTGGCATTGAGCGCCGAGAGATATTCAGCAGCCGCGCTCGACAGGCTCGGGCCGTAGATGCGCATCAAGCGCTGGCCCTTATGGACATGCGAACCGGTCGTAACGTTTTCGACGTTGTCGATAAAGGCTTCGAAACGTAACGATACCACCGCTTTTCGGCGCTCGTCTTCCTGAACGATGCCCGGCGCGCGAACCATCGTGCTCAGAGTGCGCCGCTCTGCGACCTCGGTCTGAACGCCCGCCTTTTGAAGCTTGCCCGCGCTGACCTTGACCGATGAATCGTCGTCCTGCTCGCCTTCATAGACGGGCAGGTAATCCATCCCCATCGAATCCTTCTTTGGAGTTGATGAAGTGTCAGGGAGGCCCATCGGATTGCGGTAAAAGCGGATTTTGCCTCGATCCCCGCCCTTCGCGGTCATGGTTTCCGGAGCTTTGTCCTCGAAACTCACATCCTCGCTGGCACGGACTGAGAGATAGTCCTTGCCCGCCGCAGTTTTCTTCGGAGCCAGCGAATATTCCGGCAGACCGCTCGGATCGCGATAGTAGATGACGGGCCCGGTTGCTTCTGGCGAAGCTGGTCTATGTTTTGCGGCTGCGGGCATAAAGCCGTCGAGCCATCCGGGAAGCGGACCGTTCGAACGCCCGACCGCTAACCCGGCCGCTCCGGCAGCCAGGATCGCGGACACAATCAAGAAAGCGCCTACGGCCCGTCTCATAGCGAACCTCCCGCAAGACGTTCCATCTCGGCATATTTCGTTTGCAGCTCCACCTTGAGCTTTAGAAGATCGAGCTGAACTGATCGAAGCCGTCGCTCCGATTCAAAAACCGAAGAAAGATCGGATGTCCCGGCCTGAAAGCCGTTTCGCGCGTTATCGACCGATGAACGGGACGGCGGCAGTTGGCGCGTAGTGTAGATTTGTACGACCTTCCGTAGCGCATCGACGCTGAACCATGCGTCAGCGATTTGTCCATCGATCCGCAGCCGCAATGCCTCGTTGCGGGCTTGCGCGGCGCCAAGCCGCGCGCCCGCCGCACGCTGCTCGGCATCCTTGACCGCATAGTGCAGCGGCAGCTTGACGCCGAGCATGAACTCGCCAGTATCTTCGGTACCGGGCCGCTGCACGTATTTGGCACCGAGCGTGACATCCGGGTAGTAGTTGAGATCGGTAAGAGATTTGGTTTGGGCCGCGGAATTGCTCTGCGCCCCGGCTAGCGCCAACATTGGGTTTGCAGAGCGTCCGAGCGCCTGTACCTGCGCGAGGCTAACTGCCTTGACGGCCCGAAAGCCGGTCGGCGCAGCCAAGGGGGCCAACGAGGGACGTCCAATCAACGCATTCAGCCTGGCTGCGGCGGCTTTCTGTTCGCCTTGCCGGCGAACGACATCACCCTCGGCGGTAGCTGCTTCGATTTGAGCCTTGATGACGTCCTGCTGATCGACAGATGTTAAGCCGTATCGTGACCTCAAAAGGTCGAGTATCTCGTCGTAGCGGCGTTTGATTTCCACCGAGACTGCGACAGCTTCAAAGGCAGCGTTGTATTCGCCGTGTGCAGCAACAACCTGCGAAATGAGATCGATAACGGTTGCGCGCCCCTGGAATTTTGCGGCGTCGGCTTCTGCCTGCGCGACGTTGCGCTCAAGGCCGTATTTGCCCCAAAGCTTGATTTCTTGTTCGAGGCCGATGCGACGCTGTCCTACACCTTGCCGGTTGACGTCCCACGCTTCAAGAATGAGGGTCGGATCGGCCAACACGCCGGCCGTTCCGATCTTGTGGACCGCGGCATCGAAGTCGAGCGACGCTGCCGCCACTGTCGGATTGATACGCTTGGCGATTGCGACGACGCTCTCCACCGTCGCGCCGGGCATGGTCTGCTCGGCTGCCGCAGCCGGAGACAACCACAACACCGCTGTGGCCGCTCCAACTGCAGCGAAACGAGTGATTCCGACCGAGCGGATCACGGTGTAGCCTTAAGGACGAGCTTGTTTTCGACCGTACCGGTTTCACCCTGTACCTTCGCGCCGAGTGAAAGCTGCCAGCCGCCGGCCATGCTCAAGTTAGCCTTGAACTTGTAAATACCGGGCTCCGTGCTGGGCATAGGCGCAATCTTGGTCGCCATTTCCTGCATACCGTCGGGAGCCATATCCAGACGTGTCGCGAAAATGACTGCGTCGGGCACGGGCTTGCCGTCGGTTTTGTGGACGAGGCGGACCGAGATGATCGCGTCGCCCTTCTTGACGGTCTGATCGACCAGTTGGAATTCGTAATCCTTGATTTCGGCGCGCGCCAGCGTGGCCGAACCGATCATGGCAACGCCGATCAGCGCGGCCTGGAAGGCGAGCGCGTAGTTCAAACTCTTCATTTTGCTGTCCTTGATGTCCTGATGAGCCGCAAACAACGGCATGCATTATCCGCGAGGTCTTGAAACCGCACAGCAGCAGACGGCGTGATGACGCCGATCAGATCGAAATTCGAGGAGGATGGTCCGGAGGGGAACCAATGAGTCCGTCGACGATCAAGTCGTCGAGAGCCGAGATCAGGCTGCGGGTCGGCAAAGGAGCGCGGATACCGCTTGTCAACGACGGCTCAGCTTGTGCAATCGTCAGCATGCACATCGCGACGAGCGGACAATCGGGGCAACCCTTGTTTTTCTGTCCATCCGGGCAACACGGCATATCACCCGACATGGCGGACATATCGGTCATCTCGGCTACCGAAATCCGCTTCGCCGCCGCGGGTGTCACCAGCGGCGCCGCAACCAGCCCTGCGATCACAAGCATCGCGAGCAAACGACCGATGAGTCGGCGAGCGTTCATGGCCTAACATCACACAGGAAGGGGAACTTTGAAAGCCGGAACCAGATCACAAGTACGCAACGAGCGACAAAAAGCCCAAGATGGTAACGAAATACATGGGTTAACCCGCCCGCCAGACGTC
Source organism: Bradyrhizobium sp. (assembly GCA_013695565.1). Taxonomy (GTDB): domain Bacteria; phylum Pseudomonadota; class Alphaproteobacteria; order Rhizobiales; family Xanthobacteraceae; genus Bradyrhizobium. The sequence continues at coordinate 117 of JACDAG010000368.1, read as the reverse complement.
ATCCGACACTTTGGGTTCCGACAAAGTGCATAAATGGTTGCCGGTCACTCTTCCCGAACAGCACCACTTCGTACCTCTGCGGCGCGCCGCCCTCCATCCCGGGCGATCCCGCAGGCA
>JACDAG010000367.1 GCA_013695565.1 Bradyrhizobium sp. | reverse complement strand
CCTGATGGCATCAAGGGTGAGGTGTTCTTTCAGCGTCACGGCATGCCGGGCAAGTCGGAGCTGCTCGAACTCGTCAAGGTCTCCGGAGACCGCCAACCTTATTTGCAGATCGATCGCATCGAGGGCCTCGCCGCCGTCGCCCAGAGCGGCGGACTTGAGTTGCATCCCTGGAATTGCGCGCCTGACGCGCCCGACGTGCCGGGGAGGCTGGTGTTCGATCTCGACCCGGCGCCGGATGTTGGATTTGCCGATGTGATCGAGGCCGCCAAGGAGATGCGGCAGCGGCTGATCGCCGTGGGCCTCGAGAGCTTCTGCAAGACCACTGGCGGCAAGGGGTTGCACGTGGTGACACCGTTACTCCACGGCGCCAAGGACAAGGTAACCTGGAAGGAGGCCAAGGCGTTCGCGCAGGGCGTTTGCCAGTGGATGGCGAACGACGATCCCGAGCGTTACCTGCTCAACATGTCGAAGAAGGCGCGCCACGGCAAAATCTTCCTCGACTATCTGCGCAACGACCGGATGTCGACCGCGGTCGCCGTGCTGTCGCCGCGCGCGCGCGACGGCGCCACCGTCTCGATGCCGTTGACCTGGACGCAGGTGCGCGGCGATCTTGATCCGAAGAAATACACCGTGCGCACGGTGCCGGCGCTGCTGGACAGGACCAAGGCGTGGCAGGGCTATGATGACGCGGCCGCGTCGATCAAGTCTGCGATGAAGAAGTTGGCGGGGAAGTAGGGTGGTAGGGTGGGCAAAGCGAAGCGTGCCCACCGTCTTCGCACAGATTGCAAAAGGAAGAGGTGGGCACGGCGCAAGCGCGCCTTTGCCCACCACCCCATGGAATCTACGAAGCAAAGGGTCTACAGCTTCCCGAGCAACAACAATATCAGCAAGATCACGACCACGAGGCCAAGACCACCGCCGCCATAATAACCGGTGCCATAGAACGGTCCGCCGCCGATACCGCTGAAGCCGCCGAGCAGCGCGATAACGAGAATAATCAGGATGATTGTTCCGATTGACATATAACTCTCCTCAGCCCGGCAGGGGGCGCCTGTTTGCTCTGCCTTCAGGCGGAAAAACAAACGGGAACTGTGAAAGTTCCATTTGTGCGTCGCCATATTGCGCAAGCCTCTTCCCTTTGAACCGTGCGGAATTACATGGAGTTGGTCTCATTGAGGATTTTCTCCGATGTCCGCACCGCTCGTGGTTTCGATCCCGCACAGCCTCGGCCGCGAGGAGGCGATGCGCCGTCTCAAGACGGGATTGTCGCGCGCTGCGTCCAGCGTGCCGGTGCTGAGCGTCGACGAGGAGAGGTGGGAAGTCAATCGCATGATTTTTCGCGTCCGAGCGCTCGGGCAAGCGGCCGCGGGTCATGTCGATGTTGCCGAGGATCATGTGCGGGTGGAGGTGGTGCTGCCGTGGCTGCTGCAGCGCTTTGCCGAAGTGGCGCAGGCCGCGATCCGAAGCCGTGCCAATCTGTTGCTGACGAAGAAGAGCTAAGCGCGCTTGCGCTTTGGCACAGGTTTTGCGGCACCATGATATCTGGCCTTCAGCACGGCCACGGGCAGATGTCCGAACAGGTCGGAAAGCCGCAGTTGCGAGGCATCGGCATCTGCAAAACCCTCGATAGCGTAGCCGCTGACGTTCAAGGTGGCATCAAAGCGCTCCGGACGTGGCCACGACCGGCCATTGTCCGCGAACGCCGCGGGCGATCGCGTGGCGACAATGATCGCGGCATTCCGGCCGCGGCGGCGGGCAAAGGCGATCACATGATCGCGGTGAGGCCCGCTGACATCGAGCGGCTGATAATCACCGTTGGTGAAGACATCGGCGAGTTCGGTGCGCAGCTTCAGGAGATGCCGCGTCCAGGCCAGTTTCAGGTGACCGGTCGGCCAATCCTGAGCGAGCCGATCCCAGTCCGGCGTCTCCAGCGATCCCAGCGCGCGCGCCCGCTCGGCGAAATCGACCGGCCGACGGTTATCGGGGTCGACCAGCGAAAAATCCCAGAGCTCCGTGCCCTGATAGAAATCCGGCACTCCCGGCATTGTCGCCTTCAGCGTGATCTGGCTCAGCGAATTCAAGGCGCCGAGCAACGACACGCGTCGCGCCAGCACATCAAGCGAATCCAGAAATTCCGCCGACATGGATCGATCGAGAATCCGCGAGATGAAGGTCTTCAACCCCGTCTCATAGGCTTCATGCGGATTGAGCCAACTGGTTTCCTCCTTGCCCTCGCGCGCCGCCTTCAGCGCATAGGCCTGCATCCGCTCCAGGAACGAAGTGTCATCCGGCAGCCAGGCACCGAGCAGCGCCTGATAGAGCATGTATTCGAACGTCGCCGACGGCGCGCGCATCGCACCGTCGATCACCAGGTGAGGCGCGTTGAGAACCTTCCACCGCGCCACGGCGCTGGTCCACTCTCCCTGAATTTCGGACAACGCCATGATCCGGGCGCGGGCGTCTTCACCGCGCTTGGTGTCGTGCGTCGCGGTCGCCGTCATCCCGTGCGGCCATTCCCGGGCGCGGGTCTGCATCGTCCCATGAAAGGCGTCGATCGAAAGTGCGTCAGCGGACGGATCGCCGCCGACCTCGTTGAGCGCAAGCAGGCGGTGATAGCGATAGAACGTCGTGTCCTCGAGCGACTTGGCCATCAAGGGCCCGGTGAATTGCTGCACCTTCAGCGCGAACCGGCGAACGCGCGGCGCGCTATGGGCGGCGCGGCCGGGCTTGAGCAGGTCCATCGTCAAGGTATCGCGCAGGAAATCGAAGATGCCGTCGTCGGCGGCGAACCAGTCGGCGCGTGCCTTTTCGATCGTTTGCGAGATCAGCGCGCGGTCATGGGCCGTCGCGCCCGATGATGTCAGATAGGTCCGGTAGACCGGGAAATGCAGCACATAGAGTTCGAGCGCCTGGCGCAGGCCGTCGGCGGAATAGTCGCGGGTCGAGTAATGTCCGCTGGCGATGCGGGCCAGAAGCCGCGTCAGCACAGTGAATTCGCTGGTCAGCAGGGTTTCGAGCACCCGGCG
>JACDAG010000323.1 GCA_013695565.1 Bradyrhizobium sp. | reverse complement strand
ATCGGCCAGGAGGCTTCGCCGGGCTGGTCCGTGAGGATCACGTAATAGCCGGGCGCCTTTTCCCAATCGGCATTGGCGGCAGCGGCCTGGAAGGCGGCGACCGTCGGCTGCACGGTCTTGCCGGCCTTGTTGACCATCGCGGCATAAGTCAGCTTGTTCTGCTTGGCGTAGGCGTATTCGACGTAACCGATCGCGTTCCTGGTCTGGCCGATATTGCCGGCAACGCCTTCATTGCCCTTGGCGCCAACGCCGGTCGGCCACTCGACCGCGGTGCCGGAGCCGATCTTGGCCTTCCACTCCGCGTTCGACTTCGAGAGATAATCGGTGAAGTTGAAGGTGGTGCCCGAACCGTCGGAGCGGCGGACCACGGTGATAGCGTCGGTCGGCAGCTTCAGTTTCGGATTGAGCTTGGCGATCGCGGCATCGTCCCACTTCTTGATCTTGCCGAGATAGATGTCGCCGAGCACTTCGCCCGACAGCACCAGTTCGCCCGACTTGATGCCTTCGAGGTTCACGACGGGGACGATCGCGCCCATCACCATCGGCCACTGCACCAGGCCATCCTTCTCGAGGGTTTCGGCCTTCAGCGGCGCGTCGGTGGCGCCGAAGGTCACGGTCTTGGCCAGGATCTGCTTGATGCCGGCGCCGGAGCCGATCGACTGGTAGTTCAGACCGTTGCCGGTCTCCTTTTTGTAGGCATCAGCCCACTTCGAATAGACCGGGAACGGGAAGGTGGCGCCCGCGCCGGTGATGTCGGCGGCGAAGGCCGACGTCGAGGCGGCGACGAGGCCTGCCGCGACGATTGTCCGGATGAAATTCATGGTTGGTCTCCATCTGGTGAGCGAAGCGCCAATGCGCCCGATCGCGCTCACGCCGCTCGTTTAGGAGCGGTCGATAGAGCTTTTACGAAGGTTCGATGACAGTTGGATGACAGCCACAAGCGATTGAAATCGCTTGGATTTAAGCCGACGTCGGGGGCTTGGGCTGGGGAAAACAGGCGGTAAAAGTCGCCCCGTTTTTAGGCACGCTTTCGATCAAAAGCCGGCCACGATGGCGGTTAACAATATGTTTCACCAAGGATAAACCGAGCCCGGTTCCACCCTGCGCCCGGCTGTCGCCGACATCGACCCGGTAGAAGCGTTCGGTGAGCCGCGGCAGATGCTCCGGGGCGATCCCGGGCCCGAAATCGCGGACCATGACGCGGACTTCCGGGGCGCCATCGGTGGAACTGGCCTGCACCAGCGAGACGATCACCTTGCCACCGGAGGCGCCGTATTTGAGCGCGTTCTCGATCAGGTTTTCGAACAGCCGCAGCAGCTCCTCGCGATCGCCCGCGATCGCCACCGGCGTCTCCGGCAAATCGATCTCGATCACTACCTGGCGTTCATGCGCCAGCGGCTCCAGCCCGTCGGCGACCTGGCGAATGATCGGCACGATATCGACCGAGGTGTCGGGGCGGACATGGGCCGATAGTTCGACCCGCGACAGCGACAGCAGGTCGTCGATCAGCCGCGCCATCCGCGTCGCCTGCGCGTGCATGATGCCGAGAAAGCGCTCGCGTGCCTTGACGTCATCCTTGGCCGGCCCCTGCAGCGTATCGATGAAGCCGGACAAGGCCGCGAGCGGCGTGCGCAACTCGTGACTGGCATTGGCGACGAAATCGGCGCGCATTTCCTCGACCCGGCGCAACGGCGTCTGGTCGTGGAACGTCATCAGCATGCATTTGTCAGTGCCGCCGAACAGCGTCGGTACCGGCACCGGCGTGATGATCAATTCCATCCAGCGGTCGACCGGCACATGGTCGAGATAGGTCGCGCGGCGCGGTTCACTACTTGCGATCGCCTCGCGCAGCGCGGTGATGATTTCAGGAGACCTCAAGGCAAATTGGGCGAGTTCGTTCTTGCGCAATGCGGGCGCGAGCTGCGCTGCCGCCGCGTTGAGATGCAGCACGCGGCCGGCGCGGTCGAGCAGCACGGCCGGATCCGGCATGCCGGCCACCACGGCGCTGACGGCGGCGGCATCGACCGGATTGACGCCGCGGACGTCCTCGCGCGACTTGACCACATCATGCAGCCGCCACGGCACCAGCGCCGCCGCCGCGATGCAGATGAAGGCCGCAACGGCGCGCGCCACACCGAGTTCACCGGTCGCAACGAAGACGGAAAGCGCGAGGCCCGCGACCAGCAGGATGATGGCCGAATGCCGCAAGCGGTCCGACCACGGCGCAAAAGAGGAGGCAGGGGAGGAATCGTCTATCGCCATCTCGCGGGCTTTCATCCCTCTATATTTATAGTCGACGCGCTTTCCTCAACGTCACTGCCGGCGGATCCATTCCGGCGGCATGCTTCGCCCGAAAACGCGCCGGGTCGCCCGGTTCAGGCGCCTTTGTCTCCACGCTCGCGCACGTAGACGGCCTCGTGTCTCGGCTCGGCGTCCGGACCAGGTGCCAGCTGGCGCAGGCGCTTCGACCGCGCACCGAGGATAACCTCCCGAAGCGTCAGTAAGATTACAGATATGACAAAGGGCGCAATATAATACAGGACCCGGAACAGCAGCATTCCGGCCAGCAAATCTTCCCGGTCCATCTGCCAGAGGCCGACCAGCATGGCGGCGTCGAAGACACCAAGCCCGCCGGGCGAATGGCTGGCGAAGCCGAGCAGCGTCGCCGAGACGAAGATGACCGCCACGACGACAAAGCCGAGATTGGGCTCGTCCGGCACCAGCACATAC
>JACDAG010000308.1 GCA_013695565.1 Bradyrhizobium sp. | reverse complement strand
ATGCTATTCACGTATTGCATGCCCGGCTCTTTTCTGTGTCTCGACAACCAGAAAGTATCCGGTTCACGCTGGATTTGCCGGGCATGCGCTGCGGCATAGTGAATCATTCCCGGGACAGCCCTGCCGCAAGCGGGGCGAGGTAAGAAGCGGCGCTACTTGCCATCCATCGCGGCAGTCATCCAGCGTGTCATGTCCGCCGAGCCAAGATATTCCAACGCCGCGCGTCGCACCTCTCCTGCCTCGCCCCCGCCTTGCGCGACCGCGACCATCAGATCGCAGCGGCGTGACACTGCGATACCGACGGCGGTGCGCCGCGAACCGTCGGACATGTTGAGATCGTAGCCGCGGATGCGCCCGGGCATGTCGGCAACGCGGATCACGTGGCCCGCTTCGCGCGGGACAAATCGCTCGCTCATCAGATCGAGATCGGCGACACGATCGACTTCGTCGTCGTCGGCGACGCCGGAGTCGCAATTGCAGAAGCCGATTTTGGGCCGCACATAGACCTCGACGTCGCCGCACGCGGCTCCATTGCAACGAAAGGCGCGGCCCGCGGGCCAGCCGTCGCGCGGAAACGGCCATGCAATTTCCCGCCAGTCACCGGTCCGTGGCGCGGCGCGCTCATAGGCCGCAACACCCGACAGCGCGCCGAGGGCCAGCACCGCAACCGAGATGGCCACCCGATTACGCATCACATGCTCACGGCAAGCCGGCGATGGCGCGTGCGGGGCCGGTCAGTTCCAGGATGTGCATGCCGGTATTGGCGCGGTCCACGATATAGACGTAGCCGCGCTCGTCGGTCTCGACATTGTTGGTCTGGATCGCGACCTTGCAGCGGTCCTTGCCGTCGATCTTGACGCAGCGTTTGTCGGTCGCCTTGGTGATCGATGGAATGAAGTAACCGACCTCGACGGGATGGTAGGGATCGCGAATGTCGAGCGCGCGGACGCCGGCATTGAAGAAGGCGATGAACACCATTTTCTTGTAGTAGACCGGCGCCATGCTTTCGTTGGATGAATGCGAACCGAAGCGTCCGCCGCGCTGGCAGAAATTGCCGCTGGCTTCCGGCACCGTGTAGCTCGAGATCATCATCGGGCGGTTCTCGACCGTGATATCGGCGAACCAGACCATCTGCCGCGGCTCGAGGCATTCGTTGAGGATTGCCTCGTCGACCACCATCATGATGTCGCGCGACTTGCCGTCCTTGTCCCTGGCAAATTCGGCGATCGGCATTTTCAACATCGGAAACGTGGTGTGGGCGCCGTTGAACGCCGACATCGCCAGTCGGGATATCTCGGGAAGGCGAAGGTTTTCCGCCGTCGGCTCCGCCGGTCCCTTGAGCAGCTTTTCGCGATCGACGATCTGGATGAAGCCGCCCTTGTTGGTGCCATAACCGAAGTAGACACGGTTGCCATCCGGGCCGGTCGAGATCGGCCCGTGCAGATCGGTCGGCACGGCGCCGGTCGAACCGGGCTCCTGGCCGGGCAGACCGAAGTCACGAATCTTCTTCGGATGGGCGGGATCGCCGAGATCGTAGACTTGCGTCATCCGGCGCGTGCGCCAGTCCGCTGCACCCGACACCAGGAAGGCAATGCCGGTGTCGCATTCCCACCAGTTCTTGTGCGTATCCTTCAGCCCACCCGTGATCCGGCTGACCAGCACCGGCTTCTCGGGCGTGGCGACGTTCCAGATCTCATGTCCTTCGCCGCCGAAGGTGCGCAGCATGTAGACCGTATTGGGATCGCGCTTCGGCAGCCCCTTGCCGTCGCAGACACGAACCATCTGCGCGCCGCCGCCTTCATACTTTCCTTCCTGGCCGGGAATGTGGGTCAGATATTTCGGCTTGGCGGGATCGGTGACATCGACGATCGACGTGCCGTTCGGCTCGGCGCGTTCGGTCAAGGGATTGACGGGCAACGGAATGTCGTCGGTGCCGCCGTGATGACCGATATAGGCGATCCAGCGGTCGCCCTGATGGTGGATGGTCGGCTGATAGGCGCTGCGCGCCTGCAGGTCGCTGGTTCCCACCAGCTTCATGTTCGAGGCTTCCGGCGGCGCGCCGATCACCTGGCTCTGTGCGTAGGCAACGCCTGCGCAGGCGAAGTATGAAATCGACAAACAGGCTGCGAGTTTGGTGCGACCGCGCATGCTTCCACCCCGTGTTCAAAACCAATCTGCGTTGGCTTCCGGTACGATAGCACAGCAGCACGCTCGGCCAAAACACACCCTTGACATGCAACCATTTGGTTGCCTATTATACCCACCATGGATGAGGTCTTCAGGGCGCTGGCCGATACGTCGCGACGCGCACTGCTGGACCGGCTTCACGCCGATAACGGCCAGACGTTGAACGAATTGTGCGACGGCCTGGCGATGACGCGACAGGCTGTCACCAAACATCTTGGGATTCTCGAAGCGGCCAATCTCGTCACCACGTTCAGGCATGGCCGCGAGAAGCTGCATTATCTCAATCCGGTTCCGATCCATCAGATCAGCGAGCGGTGGATCAAAAAATTCGAGCGCGGGAAACTTGCCGCGCTCAGCGAGTTGAAACGGCAACTGGAGAAGCGTGATGAGTAAGCTGGAATTCGTCGCCTGCCGCGGTATCGAGGGCGCGTCATGAACATTGAAAAATTCAAACCCGCGATCGTCTACACGATCTACATCGCCGCCAGCGCGGAGAAGGTGTGGCAGGCGCTGACGACGGCCGAGTTCAGCCGGAAGTATTTTTCCGGCTTTGCGATCGAGGCCGACCTGAAAGTCGGCGGCGCCTTCATCGCCCGCGCGCCGGATGGTTCGGTCCATATCGGCGGCGAGGTGATCGAATGCGACCCACCGAGGAAGTTGTCCGTGACCTGGAACGTCAACTGGCCGGCGCTGGTGGAAAAACTCGGACCGACGCTCGTGACCTACGAGATCGAACCTGCGGGCGAGGTCGTGAAGCTGACGATGCTGCAATCGCACGACCGCATCATCAGCGACGATATCCTCTCCGGCGGCCGCCAGGGCTGGCCGGCGATCCTCTCCAGCCTCAAGAGCACGCTGGAGACCGGAAATCCGCTCGCGATCAAGATGGCGCCGCCGCAACAGATGCTCGCGGCGCTGAAGGCTATGGGAATCGGGACGCCGTAGCATCGGTTGTCCCGGCCTTGAGCCGGGACGACCATGGAGGGAAGTCCACGCCGCCCCCTGATGTCGCCCCCTGATTGCGATAGACGGGCAGATTCTGTAGGCTCGCTTCGTCGCCATTCTCGTACGTAGCCATTTCAAAACTGTCGCAGAAAAAGCCGCATTGGGCGTTTCTGTACGACCCCTGCGGACGGATCGCGCGCCGGGGATCGCGCACGATGTGATCAAACAAAAAATGCCTGATTCAAGGCACGGATTAACGAACCGATGAGCCTGCGCACCCGGCTACTGATACTTGTGATCGCGGCCATGCTGGTGCCGGCCATTCTCGTGGGACTGCGCTTCGTCCAAAACCGCACCAGCGAAATCAAGGCGGCGCTGGCCAATCTGTCGGCGACATCAGAGGATATTTCAAAGGATCTCGACGAGAAGATTCAGGGCACGGCCCAGCTTCACTATGGTCTGGCCCGCGCCCGCGACCTCGACACGTCGGACAAGGCCGCCTGTTCGGCCTTCCTCTCCGCGGTACGTGAGGAATATCCGCAATTCACCGGGATTCTGACCATCACGCCCGAGGGCGGTCTGTTCTGCGACTCGCTGCGGACCAACCGCACCCTCGACTTGAGGGATCGCGCCTATTTCAAGCAAGCCTTGACCGCGAACGGGACCGTCACGCTGGAGCCGGTGTTCGGCCGGTTGACGGGATCCTCCGTGCTGCAGATCGCATATCCCGCACGCTCCGAATCCGGCGATCTGAAATTCATCCTGCTGGCATCGTTCAACTTGCGCAAATTCGCCGAGTACGACAACCGCCTCCTGGACGGCAAGGAGGTGTTGCTCGTCGACCGGAAAGGCACCGTCCTTGTTGCCCCGCAGAGCAAGGCATGGACCGAGCCTGCCGGCGCATCGATCGCGAATTCGGACCTGTTCCGGTTTGCCTCAGCCGCGAACCGCGAGCCCTTCCACGAGATGAGGGACCCGGATGGCCGGACCCGTGTGTGGGCCGTCGCGCGCTCGCCTTCGATCCGGGATGCCGGCCTCTATATCATGGTGGGACTATCCAAGGACGGGCTGGTTGCGGCCGCCAACCGCCGCCTCTACGAGGATTTGGCGATGCTGGCGGTGGCCTCGCTGCTGCTGCTCGCAGGCGTGTGGCTGCTGGCGACATTGGGCGTCGGCCGTCAGGTCGGACGGCTCGCCGCGATGGCGAGGAGGCTCGGACTTGGCGATTTGAGCGCGCGAATTCCCGCACCCCATCCGCGCGGCGAACTGGGCGGGCTGATGACGCTGCTCAACAGTACCGCCGAGTCGCTCGAGCGCCAGCGTGCCGCCATCGACGAGCTCAATCAAAAACTCAGCCAATCCCAGAAAATGGAAGCGATGGGTCAGCTCACCGGCGGCGTCGCGCACGATTTCAACAATCTGCTGACCGTCATCCTCGGCAACGCCGAATACCTCGCCGAGAAGCTGGCGGCCAACCGGGAACTGCACAAGATCGCCGACAGCATCGCAACCGCCGCCGAACGCGGCTCGGACCTGACAAGGAGCCTGCTGGCCTTCGCGCGCAAGCAGCCATTGGTGCCGCAGGATATCGACATCGGCCAGAAGATCCTCGGCATGGAGCAATTGCTGCGGCGGACGCTGGGCGAACATATCGAATGCGAATTCCTGCTCGATCGGGAGTTGTGGCAAGCAAGCGTCGACCCCGGTCAATTGGCGTCGGCGCTGCTCAATCTGGTGCTCAACGCGCGCGATGCGATGCCGCAGGGCGGCAAGCTGACGGTCGAGGTCCGCAATATCTCGCTCGACGAATCCGAAGTGGACGTCAATGGCGAAGCCCGGCCCGGGGATTACGTCATGGTTGCCGTGACCGATACCGGCAGCGGCATGATTGCCGAGGTCGCCAGCCGCGCCTTCGAACCGTTCTTCACTACCAAGGAGGTAGGCAAAGGAACGGGTCTCGGCCTGAGCATGGTCTACGGGTTTGCAAGGCAATCCGGCGGCTCGATGCAAATACGTTCCGAGCCGGGACACGGCACCATGGTCAAGCTGTTCTTCCCCCGGGTCGGCATGCCCAAGGGCAACGACGCGCCGTCAATGGATCGGATCGCCACGCCCGCCGGTGCTGAGACCATTCTCGTCGTCGAGGATAACGATCTGGTGCGCACCTACGTCGAAAAGGAATTGAAGGAGCTCGGCTACCGCGTGATCGCGACACGCAACGCGCCCGAGGCGCTTGCGATATTGCGC
>JACDAG010000307.1 GCA_013695565.1 Bradyrhizobium sp. | reverse complement strand
GCCGGCAACAACGCCGCCTGCTCCGCCGCCGCCCAGCGCACCCGCGCCGCAAGTTCAGCAGGAGCCGCCTCCGGCACCAAAGCCTGCCATTGCCGCGGTAACGCCGCCGCCCGCTGCGCCACCTGCGGCCCCGCAGGCGGCAAACTCACCGCTCGGCGTCTGGTTGACGGAAGAGAAGGAAGGCAAGATTCGGATTGAAGAATGCGGCGCCAATCTGTGCGGCTATTCCGTCGACAGGAAATCGAACCGGAACGGAGAACAGATTCTGATCAACATGAAGCCCGGCAAGGACAAATGGAGTGGCCGCATTTTCGATCCGAAATCGGGCAGCACCTATGATTCGACGATCGCACTGAAAGGGTCCGACAGGCTGCGCGTACAGGGTTGCGCCATGGGCGGCATGTTCTGCGGCGGCCAGACATGGACCCGCGTCGACTGACACGCCATGCATATCAACCAAGGCCCCGCCACGTTCGGCGGTGCTTTTTGTTTGGTTCTGTCGCGTCGGTCGGTCACGCGATCCGGTTCACGCCGAAACGGCTTCGAAATTGCCCGTGTGATGACCATCACTGTCGCATCTGAACCACTGTGAGAGGTTGCCCCCGTCAAACAAACCGGGGCTCGTCATGGAAAGCGTTTTCAAATCTGCTACCGCCGTTCGGATGCTGATGCTGGTCGGAACGATCTTCGCCACGCCGGCGGTGGCCGCGACCTTCGACGGCGAATGGAGCGTGCACATCGCATCGTCGAACGCGGCCTGCAGCGGCGGCACATCCGTTTCGATCGGGATCAACAACGGTCAGGTCGCCTCCACCAATGCGATGGTGACGGCGTCGGGCCGTGTCGCCGAAGCCGGCAACATCTCGGTGACGCTGGCGAGCGGCATGAAGCGCGCAGTCGGCCTCGGGCGCCTCAACGGCGCCTCCGGTTCGGGCACGTGGCGCGCCGCGCTGTGCTCGGGCACCTGGACCGCGCAGCGGATCTAAGGCTCTGCTGTGTCCCGGGCGCCTTCAGCGGCTGTACACCGTCGGGCCCCGGACACAAAATCTCGAAAACAACCCCATGCAAAGTAAGAATTAGCCGACCTTTGCCGAGTACTCGGCGTCGGTCACGTGCTCCATCCAGGTCACGGCGGAACCGTCGATCGCCTCCTGCATCGCAAGATGGGTCATGGCATTGGTCGGCGAGCCCCCGTGCCAATGTTTCTCGCCCGGTGGAATCCAAACGACATCACCGGCCTTGATCTCGTGGATCGGCCCGCCCTTGGCCTGGATCCGGCCGACGCCTGAAATGACGTAGAGCGTCTGGCCGAGGGGATGGGTGTGCCAGGCCGTGCGCGCACCGGGCTCAAAGGAGACGCGGTTGCAAACCAGCCGCGCCGGTGCCGCGGCGGTGATGATCGGATCCTGCAGCACCGTGCCGGTGAAGGAGTCAGCGGGCGCGCGGCGGGTTGGCCGCGAGCCGGAAAGGTGGATTTCCATGGCGTTATCCCTTCTTGTTGATGTTATTTCTTGCTCGCCGCGTAACGCGCCTTGGTCTCGGCGTTCATCGGGTAGAGGCCCGGCAATGCCGCGCCGTTGTTCACTTCATTGACGATCCAGGCTTCCATCCGTTCCTGTTCGGCGCCTTCGGCCAGAATGAGGTCGAGGAACGCCTGCGGGATCAGCACCGCGCCATCCTGGTCGGCGACGACAATGTCGTTCGGAAATACCGCAACCCCGCCGCAGCCGATCGGCTCGCCCCAGCCGACGAAAGTGAGTCCCGCGACCGACGGCGGCGCTGCGTAACCATCGCACCAGACCGGCATACCAGTGCCGAGCACGCCTTCAACGTCGCGCACCACGCCGTCGGTGATCAGCGCCGCCACCCCGCGCTTGACCATGCGCGCGCACAAAATATCGCCGAAGATACCGGCATCCTTGACGCCCATGGAATCGACCACGGCGATGCAGCCCTGCGGCATCGCTTCAATCGCGGTGCGGGTCGAGATCGGCGACGACCAGGATTCCGGCGTCGCCAAATCCTCACGCGCCGGCACGAAGCGCAGCGTAAAGGCCGGACCGACCAGCCGCGGCTGCCCGGGCCGCAACGGCTTGGTGCCGCGCATCCAGACATTCCGCAGGCCCTTCTTGAGCAGAACCGTGGTGATGGTGGCGGTGGACACGCGGGACAGGGTCGCGATCGCTTCGGGGGTCAGGGACATCGGTGAGGCAAGGCTCCAATGGGAGGGATCAAAGGTAGCGCATCTTGCGGGGCGCGGGCATCGCGTCAAGGGCTCGTTCGTGGAGCTGCGATCACAACAGCTTATCGTCGCCTTGCAGATTAATTTATTGAACTTGCTCAATGATTTCGCACGAAGCGAATTCCACTGGCGCGCAAAACAGGCTACAGCTTGATCTCAGCCGCAAGAGTTCTCAGACAGTCCTGAGCCGTCTTCAGACCGATCCGCAAGGCAGTACCGAGGCCATGGCCGCGACGCTACCCCCGCCCCGCCTTTTGCCCAGTGGCGACAGCGCCATCACGGTGGAATTTTCCCGCAACATCGACGATGCCGCCAACCGGCGGGTGCTGGCGCTCGACCGCGCGATGGCGGGTACGCCGGTCGACGGCGTCACCGAGACTGTGCCGACCTATCGCTCGCTGCTGGTGCATTACGATCCCGCACAGACGTCATTTGAACCACTTGGTGAACAGATTCTGCTGCTGGCGAAATCGCCGGTGCCATCAGCGACAAAAACCCGGCGCTGGCGCATTCCCGTGGTCTATGGCGGCGAGCATGGCGTTGACCTCGATGACGTCGCCAAAACCCTCAAGACGACGCCCGACGACATCGTGGCGCGGCATGTCGCCGGCGATTACCGCGTCGCGATGATCGGCTTTACGCCGGGTTGGTCCTATCTCTCGGGACTTTCAGATTCGCTGCAGATGCCGCGACGGCAAAATCCACGTTTGCTGACGCCGGCCGGCACCGTCTCGATCGGCGGCGTGCAGACGGGCGTGCAATGCCTGGCGGGGCCCAGCGGCTGGCATCTGCTCGGACAGACCGCAGTTCGAACCTATCAGTTGCATCGCGATCCGACCTTCCTGCTGGAGCCCGGCGACCACGTTACGTTCGCGCCGGTCGATGCCAAGACCTTTGCCGAGCAGGACCGCGCCGCGGCGGCCGGCGAGATCGTGGCCGAGTTGATGGCGTCATGAGCAAGCTCGTCATCACCTCGATCGGGCCTGCGAGTTCGGTACAGGATGGCGGCCGCCCCGGCTCCCAGCGCTACGGCTT
>JACDAG010000290.1 GCA_013695565.1 Bradyrhizobium sp. | reverse complement strand
CCTCCGGCTACAACATCGCCGGTCCCGAGATCGAGGCCGCGTTGCTGACGCACCCGGCGGTCGCCGAATGCGGTGTCGTCGGCGCGCCGGACGAGGCGCGCGGCATGATCGTCAAGGCCTATATCGTGGTCGCCTCAGGGATCGAGGCCGATGCGGCGCTGGCGACGGCGTTGCAGGAGCATGTCAAGCGCGAGATCGCACCCTACAAATATCCGCGTGCCATCGAATTCGTCGCGCAACTGCCGAAGACCGAAACCGGAAAACTGCGGCGGTTCGCATTGCGTCAGATGGCGCAGTCCGGGACGAGTTCGGCCGGCATGGCCGCGGAATGAAGGTAATGGAGATAAAAAAGTGAGCACGTCAAAAGGGCCGACGCTTGCGGTGCTGCCGCTGGCGAAGGGTGAGGGGGCAACCAATGGCCTGCAGATCCTGCAGCCGAGCGGCTGGCCGGCGCCCAAAGGCTATGCCAATGGCATGGCGGCCGACGGCCGTCTGGTCGTCACCGGCGGCGTGATCGGCTGGGACACGCAGGGTGTTTTGCCCACGGATTTCATCGCGCAGGTGCGCCAGACGCTGGAGAATATTTCCGCGATCATTGCGGAGGGTGGCGCCAGGCCCGAGCACCTCGTTCGCCTGACCTGGTACGTCGTCGACATCGAGGAATATCTGGCGAACCTGAAAGCGCTCGGAAAAGCGTATCGCGAAATCTTCGGCGCGCATTATCCGGCGATGGCGCTGGTGCAGGTGGTGCGGCTGGTCGAGAAGGCCGCACGCGTCGAGATCGAGGCGACGGCGGTAGTGCCGCGCTGATTCCTGTCTCTATAGCGTTTTCAAGCGAAGTGGGCACTGGTTCACGTGAAGAAAACGCGTCAGAAAAACGAATCTATTTGCTGAGCGTCTGGTGTGAACTCGCCGCGCTCTTGATTGCCTCCCAGTCGTAGAGCATCGGCACCATTTCGCCTTTCGCCCATGTCGCGTTCTGGTTCGCGTAATGCGGACTGGCGGGATGGCCGGACGCGCCATGGAACACGATCCATCGGCAGTTGTTCCATGCACCGACGTCGAAGACGTAGCGGGACAGTGCCGACGAGGTGGCCGCAAAGCCGAACTTCATCGAATAGCCCGCCATGAACACGCAATCATTGTCGCCGGAGATCTTGGCGCAGTCCTTGTCGAGCTGGTCGGCATGGTCAGGGAAGGCCGCCGAGAGCGCGTGCTTCAGCCTTGGCGTGTGCAGGGTGCCCCAATCCTGGGTCGGCGCGCTCTTTGATACCGTGACCATCGCCTCGCGCAACAACTCGTCCCACGTCGCGCCGTTGAGCAGGCTTTCGTCGTTACTGCGCAAGAGTTGCGGCAGTGTCCACCAGAACTGCACCTCCGGAAACAGCCCCGGCGCCACCTTGGTGAAATCGCTGTCGGTGGTCTTGTCGAGGCCCGAGCGACGGAGCGCCAGTTTGGTGAGTTCCAGCCGGACCGCGGAATACGCCGCGGCGGCGATCGAGTCGCCGCGCATCTCGCCATCCCAACCGAGGATCAGGTCACACAATTCCCTGGTCTCCGCCGGCAGCCCGATCGCGCGTATGCGTTCGCGGATTTCGATGGCAGGAATACTCAGGAGATCGCGGTGTATCGCTGGCATTTATTCGGGTGAGGGCCGCTTCAATTCGTTGAGCCGCAGCCAGATGCGGCGGGTGCGGTGCGGCGGCATCGGATCGGTCGAGAGATACGGCTCTCGCTCAGGGGCCACCACGCGATTATTGGCGGTGACGATCATCCCTTTATCAGGCGCAATGACGTGCGGCATGTCCTCGAATAGCACCATGCCGTCCCATTCATGCTCGCCGGTCCAGCCCGGTACCGGCAGCCAGCCATTGGAGCGCGGACGCTTCGGCACCAACGCGCGCACGCGATGACCGATCTTGCCCGAGGTGTCGCCGGCAACCACGTTGTGGTCCATCATTCCGAAGCCGCGCGTCGCCTCGTACAACTGCTCGACCGATTTCGCGCGCAGCATCCGCACCATACAGTCGAACGATGAATCAGGCACCGCGAACTGCACGGATTTCAGCGCCAGCGCGGGACCCTTGGTCGGATCGCCGGCGATGACGGGGCCATGCTGGGTCTCGACCACATCGATCGTGACGTCCTTGCCGTCTCGCACCTTGATCGTCTCGGAGCGATGCGTCGCCGGCAGCATCTGGTCCTGGAAACGATAATGGTGAGCGCCGGCGTCGAATTGTTCGACATAGAGGTCATGGATATCGACAAAGGCGTGCGTCACGCACCAGGCGACATCAGACGTGTGCCCGAAATGCGGGAAGCCGGGCACACCGGGCACGGTGAGGCCGATGACGTCGAACTCGTCGCAGGCAAGGTGGGCCTGCGCGTACATGTTCGGCATTTCCAGTACACGATGGGGATCGCCGGCCACGATCGGCCGGCCGGTCGAGGTCAATGCGGCGGAGATCGCCCAATTGTTGCTGCCGCCATCGAGTTCGGCGCCCATCTGCTCCTGCGCGGTCGCAAGCAGCGCGGTTATGCCGGGCTTGAGATCGGCGAGCGCAGCGGCGAGCCGTTTGCCCTCCACGCCGGGCGGCACGCACAGCAGATCGCTGCCCCCATCATCGAAGCGCAGCTTTGCGATATTGTCGGCACCGACAATGGGCAGGGCCGCGGCGCGCCACAGCTTCCACCACACCGATCCCATCAGGAATCCGATTTGCCGCATCACGGCGATGGAATGCCAGGGCTCCCAGGTGGTGGGCTCGCAGCCGAGGATCTTGTACTCGACCGGCCACCGGCGCAGCGCGATGAACGCATTGACGCCACGCGCGTACGCCACCAGCATCGCCTTGGCCTCGTCGCCGAGCAGCGCGTAATCGCGGCGCGAGGCGGCTTCACCATTCATCTGCCGCGTGATCACGTCGCCTGCGACAGCGCGCGCGCCGAGCCATTCGGCGTAGCGGCCGGTGCCGCGCCGCAACAGCGCTTCCATCTGCCAGAGGCGGTCCTGCGCCTGCGCAAATCCGAGCCCGGCGAACGCGTCCTGAAAGGTGCCGCCGCGGACATGCGGAATGCCCCAGCTATCGCGCCAGATGTCGACGTTGCCGAGCAGCCCCTTGACCTGTGCAGGACTAACGTAATCAGGCAAATAATCGGCTGGATTGATCCGGGCGGAGGTTGCGGTCACAGGGCGCTCCCGAGTTTTTCTGACTTGTTGTTCTTGGAGGTCGTCATCATACGCGTGCGGGCTGCCAAAGCTATGCCAGATGACAGGCGACGAGATGGGCTGAATCTATTTCGCGCGGCATCGGCCTTTCGATACGGCAGCGCTCGGTCACCAGCGGACATCGCATCGCGAACGCGCAGCCGGGCAGCGGGTCGAGGATGCTCGGAATCTCGCCGCCGAGTGTCGGCTTGCGCTGACGCTCCGGATCCGGCCGCGGCACGGCGTCCAGCAGCGCCTGCGTGTAGGGATGCCTTGGCGCGCGATAGATCTCGCTTCTGGGTCCCTGTTCGACGATGCTGCCGGCATACATCACGGCGACACGGCGGGCGATGCTCCGCACCACCGCGAGATCGTGCGCGATAAAGAGATAACTCAGGCCGAATTTCTCCTGCAGGTCGAGCAGCAGATTGACGATCTGCGCCTGCATCGAGACATCGAGCGCCGACACCGGCTCGTCGCAGACGATGAATTCGGGCCGCAACGCAAGCGCACGGGCAATGCCGATGCGTTGTCTTTGGCCGCCGGAAAATTCATGCGGGTAGCGGTCGCCGCAGGAGCGCGGCAGGCCGACGATCTCCAGCAGCTCGAGGATGCGGTCGGCGCGCTCTTTGCGCGAAACGCCGCCGGCGATGTCGAGCGGCTCAGCGATGCAATCGTCGACGCGCATGCGTGGATTGAGCGAGCCATAGGGATCCTGAAATACGAATTGCAGACGGCGGCGGACGTTCGACAAATGCTTGCCGCCATCATTGCCGGTGATGGATTCACCGAACAGTTCGACATGGCCGCGGGTCGGCGGGATCAGCCCGACAAGCAGCCGGCCGATGGTCGACTTGCCGGAGCCGGATTCACCGACCAGCCCGAGGGTTTCCGCAGGCTGAATATCAAAGCCGACCTGGTTCACCGCATGAAGCTGAAGCGGC
The DNA here is from genome assembly GCA_013695565.1 of Bradyrhizobium sp. Classification (GTDB taxonomy): domain Bacteria; phylum Pseudomonadota; class Alphaproteobacteria; order Rhizobiales; family Xanthobacteraceae; genus Bradyrhizobium. The sequence goes on along the minus strand of JACDAG010000290.1, from coordinate 2,538 downwards.
GCGCCACCCTTGTCGGATTTGATCGAGAATATCTTGACGAGGTCGCGAACCCCGGCAATCGGCACGGCGGCGGAGTTGGTGCTCATGGCGCGGCCACTCGCGGCGGGCAGCGGGCGAATCGAGAAGGACCCGCCGGCAGCAGCGCCGGCGCTTCGACGAGGCATTGATTGAGGACGACGGGGCAGCGCGGGCCGTAGCGGCAGCCCTGAATGATCTGCGCAGGATCCGGGATGCTGCCGCGGATGGTCGGCAACCTGATCACATCGACATCGAGCTTCGGGATCGCCGCCAGCAGGCCCTCGGTGTAGGGATGCACCGGCTTGCGGAACAGGTCTTTGACGGGCGCGGTCTCCACCACGCGGCCCGCATACATCACGACGACGCGCTGCGCGAATTCGGCGATCACGCCCATGTCGTGGGAAATCAGGATTACCGACATGCCGAGGCTCGATTGCAGCTCGCGCAATAGATCGAGGATCTGTGCCTGAATGGTGACGTCGAGCGCGGTGGTCGGCTCGTCGGCAATCAGCAGGCGCGGGCGACAGGCGATCGCGATCGCGATCATCACGCGCTGGCGCATGCCGCCGGAGAGGCGGTGGGGGTATTCGTCAACGCGGCGCCTGGCGTCCGGAATCCGAACCAGATCGAGCAGTTCGATCGCGCGCTGTCGTGCGGCCGCCGCGTCGAGCCCTTGATGCAGACGCAGCGTCTCGCTGATCTGGTCTGCGATCGTCAGCACCGGATTGAGCGACGACATCGGATCCTGGAAGATCATCGCGATCTCGCGGCCGCGCACCGCGCGTAATTGCCGCGGCGTCAGCGCCAGCATGTCCCGGCCCGCGTAAGTAATGCGGCCGGTCGGGTGGCGGGTAGTTGCAGCGGCATGGAGCCGAAGGATCGACAGCGCGGTAACGCTCTTGCCGCTGCCGGACTCGCCGACGATGCCCAGCGTTTCACCTTCGCGCAAGTTGAGGCTGACGTCATCGACGGCGGTGATCCAGCCGGAATCGCCACGAAACTGGACGGTGAGGTTGTCGATTTCGAGCAGGTCGCTCATGTCTCGACCTTCAGGCGAGGGTCGAGCACGTCGCGCAGGCCGTCGCCGAGCAGGTTCATCCCGAGCGTGGCGAGGCTGATCGCGATACCTGGGAATAGCATGATCCACCATGCCTGCACCGAGTGATCGCGGCCTTCGGAAATGATGTTACCCCAGCTTGGCGTCGGCGGCGAAGGCCCGACGCCGAGGAAACTCAACGCGGCTTCGGCGAGGATCGCATAAGCGAAGACGAAGGTGGATTGCACCAGCAGCGGCCCCATCGCGTTCGGCAGCAGATGCCGCAGCATGATGCGCAGACCCGACGCACCGGCGACGCGGGCCGCCTCGATGAATTCCAGCTCGCGCGTCACCAGCGCCGAGCCGCGTACGATCCGCGCCGTGCGGGGAATATAGGCGACCGACAGCGCGATGATGACGCTGGAGGTGTGCGGTCCCAGCGCCGCGGTCAGCCCGATCGCCAGCAGGATCGCCGGCACCGCCATCAGGGCGTCCATCACTCGCATTAGCAGCGCATCGAATTTGCGGTATTGCGCCGAGAGCACGCCGAGAAAGGCGCCGATCAGGCCCGAGATCAGCGCGGTGGCGAGGCCAATCCACAGCGACAGCCGTGTGCCATAGACCACGCGGGAGAATACGTCGCGGCCGAACTGGTCGGTGCCGAACGGAAACGCCGCCTGTGGCGGGCGGAACCGGAACCGTATCCGCATCGCGATCGGATCATACTGCGCAATGATCGGCGCCAGCAGCGCCGCCAGCACCATGATTGATATGATGATGAAGCCGATCCGGAACGAACGGTGCCGGGCGAGCTTGCGCAGCAGCCGGTAGCGTTGCCGCGGAACGAGCTGCACATCTACGGGAGCGGATGTCACGAGTGCATCAGCCAAAGCGCACCCGTGGATCGACCAGCATGTAGATGATGTCGACGAGGACATTGATCATGACGAAGGAGAACCCGAAGATCAGCATGGTTCCCTGCACCAGCGGATAATCGCGCGCCAGAATGCCCTGCACGATCAGGCGGCCGATGCCGGGCAGGGCAAACACCTGCTCGACCACGACGGAGCCGCCAATCAGGAGACTGATGATGATGCCGGTGACGGTGACGACGGGAATCAGCGTATTGCGAAAAGCGTGCTTGGTGATGGTGTGCCACTCGTCGAGGCCCTTGGCGCGCGCGGTGCGGATGAAATCCTGATCGAGCACATCAAGCATCGCCGAGCGGGTGATGCGGGCGAGAAAGCCGATCTGGAACAGCGCCAGCACGATGGCGGGCTGAACCAGCGCGCTGAACCACGGCCAGAGGCCTTGCGAAATCGGGGTGTATCCAGCGGGTGGCAGCCAGCCCAGGGTGACGCTGAACAAGATTACCGAGAGGATGCCAAGCCAGAAGCTCGGCATGGAGACGCCGAGCAGGGCAGTGACCATCACGAATGAATCGAGCCAGGTGTTGCGCCAATAGGCGGCGAGCACGCCGAGGC
>JACDAG010000279.1 GCA_013695565.1 Bradyrhizobium sp. | reverse complement strand
ATCGGCTGATCTCGGCATGGGCATCTCTCTCGTCCATGGAAACGGGCTCGAGGTTTTGGTTGATGTAAACCGCGGAGCCGTCGGCTGCGTGTAGAAACGAAGTTGATTCCAAAATGCGTCTGCGGCGCGAGCGCTCCGCAATCTGACGTTGGCATCCAGTGAAGCCGGAATACTGTTTGGTGGGCGCGCAAGTATAATCGCTGTATTCAGCACTCCCAATACCGACGTTGTTCCCGAGCTTCATTCCGGCGACACTATACGCAGCCTTTTCCCCCTGTGCCTGGACTGGCTTGCCACGCGTCTGAAAGGCGGCAATGGCCGTCAATTGCACTCGCTTGATACAGTCGATGTCAGCCCCGCAGGCGTGACGGCGGTTTAGTAGTGGCTCAGCTAGGCTTTTCGCCGCGCCGCTACCATCTGTGCGGAGCATCCGCTCGTAGCCTTCGACGACAGCGCGATCGAGACGAGCGAGTTCGGGAGTGGCGCAGATCGCCAATTCGTCTGGTTGGTTTGCGACAAGGCAATTGAAGCTCGGTGTGGCCGCGACGTTTGAGCTATCGGGATTGCTACTCGCCCGGCAGCCGCTGACGATACCGGTGACACGGTTGTCGGTCGGGCCGATCCCGCGGTCGATCAGGGTATTAACTGACCTGCGGGCACGCCTAAGCCGATTATCGACACAAAGGATCTCCCCGGGCGAAATCTTCTCCCACTCGGCCCGAATCGCCGCGCGTCGGGATTGCCCAAGCGGGCCACTGTCCTGAAAAATGCGCTCCAAGCTCTGGGCCGATGCTCCGGTCGAGGTGGCGACCGCAAGTAGAACCGTAGAAATTACTTTCGCAAGGCGCATCAGTGCTCCAGCCGCCCTTACAAACATCTGTATTCATCAACGGCCATATAGAACGCGCCAGTCTAGGCGCAAGTTCCTTGCTGGAACGACCGATTAGTGCCGCTCCTGAGGTGTCTGCTTCCGGCTTCAAAGCCGACTAATGGATCAGCGAATCTGGGCGATGTATCCAGAAGGCATTGTTCGCGTAATGAGCGATTATGGAATGTCGTTGTTGACCGCAGGGTGGACAGCTACTGCGTTGGGGCTGGCCGCATTTCTGCCCGGGTTCACTAGGCCATCGATAGCGACGCTTGGTCTTTCGTCAAAACTGGGCGGGCCGCAGCAGAACATGCAAATTATTTGACCGTTTATTGCCAGCCAGGAATTCCGCGCATATCGGGCAGATGGTGCGCAATGCCCTTGTGGCAATCGATGCAGGTCTTTTCGCCAGTGAACAGGAAGCGCTGATGCGCGACCGAAGCGCGCGGCGATTGCTTGGTGATGTCCATTGATTCAGCGCTGTGGCAGTTGCGGCATTCCAGCGAGTCATTGGCCTTGAACCGCGCCCATTCGTGCAGCGCCAGCTCAAGCCGGTGATCGACGAATTTCTCGCGGGTATTGATGGTGCCGAACAGATGCCCCCAGACTTCCTTCGACGCCTGCATCTTGCGCGCGATCTTGTCGGTCCAGTTGTGCGGAACGTGGCAATCGGGGCAGCTCGCGCGCACGCCGGAACGGTTGGAGAAATGAATGGTGGGTTTCAGTTCCGCGAACACGTTGTCGCGCATCTCATGGCAGCCGGTGCAGAATTTTTCAGTGTTGGTCACTTCCAGCGCGGTGTTGAACCCGCCCCAGAACACCACGCCGGCAACGAAGCCGGCGAATACCAGCACGCCGAGCCCGAACACCGAACTCGGCCGGCGCAGCACGTCCCACAATTCGACGACAAAAGCCCAAAGCCGTACGAGCCACGACCGGCGCGGCGCGCCCTGGTCGGCGGCGCTCATCGCCGTCCTCCAGGCGCGGCGCGGCTGAGCAAGGTATCGATGTCGATGAAGTCGTTATCGACCGGCGGCTTCACCACGTTTTGCGGAACGTGGCATTCGGTGCAGAAGAAGCGGCGCGGCGACACCGAGGCGAGGAACTGGCCATCGCGGTCCATGAAGTGGGTGATGCTGACCATCGGGGCCTGCGATTCCGCGGTGCGGGCGCGGGCGTGACAGGACAGGCACTTGTTGCCGTTCATATCGATCTGGTAGCCCTCGGTGGTGTGCGGGATCACCGGCGGCTGTTCTGGATAGCTTCGCACCTTTTTCTCGGTGGTATTGCGCAGGGGCGTCATCGGCGCCGCCGGCCCTTCCTCATTGAGCGGGGTCGGGCCACGCAGTCCGGAACTGACGGTTTGCGCGACTAGCGATGTCGATGCGGTGGCGGAGATGATAGCGAGCGCCAAGAGCCAGTGTTTTCCGATCATGTCGTGCTCACGCGCTCGATCCGCACGGCGCATTTCTTGTAATCGGTCTGCATCGAGATCGGGTCGGTGGCATCCAGCGTCACCTTGTTGATCATCTGTGCCTCGTCGAACCACGGCACGAACACCAGCCCGCGCGGCGTCTTGTTGCGGCCGCGGGTTTCGACGCGGGTGCGGATATAGCCGCGGCGCGACTGCACCTTGATCTCGTCGCCGCGTCTGAGCTTGAGTTCGGTCGCGTCGTCGGGATGCATGAAGCACACGGCTTCCGGGAACGCCTTGTAGAGCTCGGGGACGCGGCGCGTCATGGTGCCGGAATGCCAGTGCTCCAGCACGCGGCCGGTCGAGAGCCAGAACGGATATTCGGCATCAGGGGATTCCGCTGCCGGCTCATAGGGCAGGGCGAAGATGCGCGCCTTGCCGTCCGGGAAGCCGTAGAACTCGACGCCTTTTCCCTGCTTCACATAGGGATCGAGGCCTTCTCGGAAGCGCCAGCGCGTCTCCTGGCCGTTGACGACGGGCCAGCGCAGCCCGCGCACCTGGTGATAGGTATCGAACGGCGCGAGATCGTGGCCATGGCCGCGTCCGAATGTGGCGTATTCTTCGAACAGGCCCTTGTGAACGTAGAAACCGAACGCTTTCGACTCGTCGTTCAGATAGCCGGCTTCGATATCGGACACCGGAAACTTGTCGATCTGGCCGTTCATGAAGAGCACGTCGAACAGCGTCTTGCCGCGGTACTCGGGCTTCTTCGCAATCAGGTCTTCCGGCCACACTTCCTCGATCTTGAAGCGTTTTGAGAATTCCATCAGCTGCCAGAGATCGGACCGTGACTCGCCGGGTGCTGACACCAATTGGTGCCAGACATGGGTGCGGCGTTCGGCGTTGCCATAGGCGCCTTCCTTTTCCACCCACATCGCGGTGGGCAGGATGAGGTCGGCCGCCAGCGCGGTCACCGACGGATAGGCGTCGGAGACCACGATGAAGTTGTCGGGATTGCGATAGCCCTGATACGTTTCCTCGTTGGCGTTGGCGCCGGCCTGCAAATTGTTGTTGACCTGCACCCAATAGGCGTTGAGCAGCCCGTCTTTCAGCATCCGGTTCTGCAGTACGGCGTGGTAGCCGGGCTTGTCGGGGATAGTGCCCTCGGGCAGCTTCCAGATCCGTTCGGCAATATCGCGATGCGCTTTATTGGTCACGACCATGTCGGCGGGCAGGCGGTGCGAGAAGGTGCCGACTTCGCGCGCGGTGCCGCAGGCCGAGGGCTGGCCGGTAAGTGAGAACGGGCTGTTGCCGGGCTCGGAAATCTTTCCGGTCAGCAAATGGATGTTGTAGATGAGGTTGTTGCACCAGACGCCGCGGGTATGCTGGTTGAATCCCATGGTCCAGAAACTGGTGACCTTGACCTTCGGGTCGGCATAGAGTTCGGCAAGCGCCTCGAGCCGGTTCTTCGGCACGCCCGACATCTCGGCGGCCTTCTCCAGCGTGTAGTCGGACAGGAACTTGAGTATTCGTCATAGCTGATGTCGGTGGCGTCGCCGGGCTTGGCGCGCCCGGTTGCCTTCTTCTCCAGCGGATGTTCCGGGCGCAGGCCATACCCGATGTCGGTCTGGCCGCGCTTGAACAGGGTATGTCGGTCGACGAAATCCTTGTTGACACGACCGGTCTTGACGATGTGGTTGGCGATGGCGTTGAGCAGATAGAGGTCGGTCTGCGGCTTGAACACCATGCCGATATCGGCGAGATCGAATGAACGGTGCTCGAAGGTCGACAGCACGACGACGCGCACATGCGGCGCGGAAAGGCGGCGATCGGCAACCCGGGTCCACAGGATCGGGTGCATTTCGGCCATGTTGGAACCCCACAGCACAAACGCGTCGGCGGCTTCGATGTCGTCATAGCACCCCATCGGCTCATCGATGCCGAAGGTGCGCATGAAGCCGACCGCGGCGGACGCCATGCAATGGCGGGCATTCGGATCGAGATTGTTGGAACGAAAGCCGGCCTTCATCAGCTTCAGCCCGGCATAGCCTTCCCAGATCGTCCACTGTCCGGAGCCGAGCATGCCGACTCCGCTCGGTCCGCGTTTTTTCAGCGCGGCCTTGAACTTCTCCGCCATGATGTCGAAGGCTTCGTCCCACGACACCGGCGTAAACTCGCCGTTCTTGTCGTATTTGCCGGCGGTCTTGCGCAGCATCGGCTTGGTGAGGCGGTCATGGCCGTACATGATTTTCGAAAGGAAGTAGCCCTTTACGCAGTTCAGCCCGCGGTTGACTTCCGACTTGATGTCGCCATGGGTCGCTACTACGCGGTTGTCCTTGGTCGCCACCATCACGCTGCAGCCGGTGCCGCAGAACCGACAGGGCGCCTTGTCCCACTTCAGTTCGCTAGAGGCG
>JACDAG010000242.1 GCA_013695565.1 Bradyrhizobium sp. | reverse complement strand
AGCAATTTTCCCGCAAGCCCTGCCCGTAGCCCGGATGAGCGGAGCGACATCCGGGATCCCAGCCATACGGGAAAATCCCTGACATCGCTGCGCTCACCCGGGCGACTTCGTTGCTCAATTCCCCTGGAACACCGGCGAGCGCTTGTTGGAGAACGCCTCGAACGCCCGGGCGAAATCTTCCGTGGTCATGCACAGGGCCTGAGCGACCGCTTCGGCCTCAATCGCCTCCTCCACCGACATCGCCCATTCCATCGCCAGCATGCGCTTGGTCATGGTGTTGGCATAGGTCGGCCCCTCCGACACCTGCTTGGCCAGCAATTGCGCCTGCGCCAGCACCTGGTCGGGTGCCACGATGCGGCTGAAGAAGCCCCAGCGTTCGCCCTCCTCCGCGGTCATGAAGCGGCCGGTATAAAGCAATTCGGAGGCGCGCGACTGGCCGATGATCCTCGGCAGGATCGCACAGGCCCCCATATCGCAGCCGGAGAGACCGACCTTGTTGAAGAGGAATGCGACCTTGGCGCCGGGCGCAGCCAGACGCATGTCGGATGCCATCGCGATAATCGCGCCGGCGCCGGCGCAAATGCCTTCGACGGCGGCGATGATGGGTTGCGGGCACGCGCGCATCGCCTTGACGAGATCGCCGGTCATGCGGGTGAAGGCGGTGAGGCCCTTGGTGTCCATCTGCACCAGCGGGCCGATGATCTCGAAGACGTCGCCGCCGGACGAGAAATTTCCGCCGGCGCCGGATACGACGATGGTCTTGACCTCATCGTCCATCGCGCAGGCGCGGAAGAAATCCGTCAGCTCCCGGTAGCTGTCGAAGGTCAGCGGATTTTTCCGCTCCGGACGGTTCAGCGTCACAGTGGCGACCTTGTCCGCTACGGCCAACAAAAAATGCTTCGGCAAATATTCTGCCAGCGGCAGCGTGACGGGGTTCGCGGGTCTGCTCATGGGATCTCCCTTATTTTACTGTTCGTCATTGCGAGGAGCGTAGCGACGAAGCAATCCATTCTTTCTTTCGTGGTGGGATGGATTGCTTCGCTGCGCTCGCAATGACGGATTAGCTTTGCGTCTACCTCAAACCTCACCGCCGGCAACGGCGACCGCCTGTCCGGTGATCGCACCGGCGCCCGCGCCGCACAGCCACAGCACGGCATCGGCGACTTCCGACGGCGCAACCAGGCGTCCTTGCGGATTGTGCTTCGACAGTTCGGCGATCGCCTGTTCGCGGCTGCGGCCGGTTTTCTTGATGATGTTGTCGATCGAGCCTTCGAGCAGATCGGTTTCGGTGAAGCCGGGACATACGGCGTTAACGGTGACGCCACTCTTTGCCGTTTCCAGCGCCAGCGAACGGACCAGACCGATCACGGCATGCTTTGCCGCGCTATAGGCGCTGACATAGGCATAGCCCTTCAGGCCGGCGGTGGAAGCGATAGCAACCACCCGCCCCTGCCGGCGTTCCAGCATCCCGGGCAAGACCGCCTGCGTGGCGTGGACCACGCCCATGAAATTGACGTCCATCATGCGCTGGAACAATGCCGCGTCGGAGCGGCCGAACGGCGCGGATTCGGCCCCGCCCGCATTGGCGATCAGGATGTCGATGGGGTGCCGCGCGGTCGCTGCCGCGACGGCCGACTTCACGGAAGCTGCATCGGCGACATCGGCCGTAACGGCGAATTGCGCGGCGCCTGACGCAACGGCCTCTTCCAGCGTTGCCCGGTTACGGCCGAGCACGGTCACGACAGCACCGGCCTCGGACAGAACGGCGGCAACCGCGCGGCCGATGCCTCGCCCGCCGCCGGTGACGAGCGCATGCCGGGAATGCAACGGTTTGGACATCGGTCGGCCTCCCTGACTGAGCTCCCACACTTATTTTAAACTTCAAGCTTTTGCAAGGAACGGCGTAAAGGAAGGTCGTGCATGCCCGCCACATGCGCTTGACAGCAGGTGGGTCCGGGGTAGCGTGATCGCGATGGCCACACAGGGATCAATCACATGGCAGCGCTCGAAAAAGGCATCACGCAGAACGGCACCGGATATTCCGGCAAGACCTGGAACATCCTCGGACAGGTGTATTTCCCCAAGGCCGTGACGGACTCGACCTTTGCGTTCGAGACCAACAGCGATCCCGGCCAGTTCGTGCCGGTCCACATCCACCCGACCCAGGACGAATTCATCCTGGTGCAGGACGGCAGGCTCGACCTGAAACTTGATGGCGTCTGGGTGCAGGCCAAGGCCGGCGACCTGGTTCGCCTGCCTCGCGGCATTCCGCACGGCTATTTCAACAAGTCGGACAAGCCGGCGCGCGCCCTGTTCTGGGTTTCGCCGACACAGAAGCTGGAAGCGTTGTTCAACGCGTTGCACAATCTGAGCG
>JACDAG010000206.1 GCA_013695565.1 Bradyrhizobium sp. | reverse complement strand
TCTGAGCTCAGGGCCGGGACGACGGCGTTGGCTTAGCTCAATACAGCGGGAACGTCTGCGGATATCCGCCCAGATCCGACGCCGGGTTGAGCGGGATGCGATCGAGCGGACGATTCTTGTTTTCCTGCCCGAACGATCGGCTCGGCGGGAACGCGTAGTCGGTGAACTTGCGGTCGCCCGGCAGCACTTCGGTGCCGGCGTCGAGCCATGAGCGCGTGGTGACGTAAACGCGGGTATTCGGGCCCTGCTGGTAGACCCGGTTGGGGCCGCTCGGTCCGTAATAGGGGCGGCCGTCCTTGTCGTAGCGCGGCTTGGACTGGGCATTGGCGGCCGTCGCGCCGACGGCAACGAGGGCCGCTGCAGCAAGCAACACCACGAGCTTGCTCGCAGCAGGAAATTTAGGGGTCATCGCATCCTCGTCATTGCCGCCCCTCAGGGCAGGCGGATCGCCAAATCGGATTGGCGCGCATTGTAGCCGTGGCAGGGTGGTCGTCACTAGGTCAATTGCGCCACACCGGACCAGAATAATGCGCCGGCGAGCGAAAAAGTTTCATGAAAACCAGTATCTTGGCCAGTATCTTGGCGACGTATGGCAATTAGAAGGCGCCGCGCAATTGCGGGTTGTTGGCGCCGGTCAGCCAATCCGCCGACAGGGCCGGCAAAGCAGATGTCGTGCAGTCGCTGCGCCGGAGCTCGGCGCGGGCGAATAATTCCGCCAGTTGCGGGTCGCTTCCGGTGCCGAGCAGGATCAGCCGGTTCAGCATGCAGGAGATCGCGGCGCGGCGGGCCGGCAAAGTGTCGCCCTGGCACGACCAGCCGGAGATGCGGACATTGGGGTCGCTGACGCGCTTCATGAATCCGAGGCAGCCGCGCCCCGGCTCAGTGCCGCTGATCAGGCGGAGCAGGGTGACGGTACCGAATTTGCTCTCGATCAGGCCAGCGGCTTCCAGCTCGCGCACGCCGCCGGGGTCCATTCGCGCGGCGATCTCCGCGACCGCCGGGCCGGCATGGCTGAGTTCGCCGCCCGGGCGATAGATCTCGAGCTCGGCGACCGGCCGCTTATCGGCGCCGCTCCATTGGAAAACGTCCCGGCGGCCGCCCTGCGGATGCCGGAAAATCTCATAAGCCTCTGTTTTATCGTGCGGATCAAACTGGCTGACGGCGAAAGTGCGCGACGAGCGGTCGGCCAGGCTCCAGGCGCCTTTAAATGAAGCGCCCCTGAATGAAACGTCCTTGAATGAGGGGTCGATCGCGGTGGTATCGGGCAGTTGTTCCCACAGCGCCAACCCGGCAATGCCGAACAAGGCCAACGTCATGACATAGGCGACCAGCCGCGCCAGCGTACCGCAGACCTCGTCGGCAAAGCTGGTCAGCGCCGGGTGGATTCTCGTCGTTTGATGGGAATTGGCCGGATCGGCCGAAATGGAATGCATCAAACGCCCAAACGCTACTGCCAAACGTTGTCTTGCAAACGTTGTATTGAGGGTGTTTCTCGCATAGAAGCGCTGCCTCTCCCTTTCCGCCGCGGGCGGGGGGACGGCATTTTTCTTCGGAGAGTGAACGATGGGTTACAAAGTCGCACTGGTCGGAGCGACCGGCAATGTCGGGCGGGAAATGCTCAACATTCTCGACGAACGCAAATTCCCCGCGGACGAGGTGGTGGCGCTGGCGTCACGCCGCAGCGTGGGCGTGGAAGTTTCGTATGGCGACCGCACCCTGAAGTGCAAGGCGCTCGAGCATTACGACTTCTCCGACATCGATATCTGCCTGATGTCGGCGGGCGGCGCGGTGTCGAAGGAATGGTCGCCGAAGATCGGCGCCGCCGGCGCCGTCGTGATCGACAATTCGTCGGCGTGGCGGATGGATCCGGACGTGCCGCTGATCGTGCCCGAAGTGAACGCCGACGCCGTGACCGGCTTCACCAGGAAGAACATCATCGCCAACCCGAATTGCTCGACCGCCCAGCTCGTGGTGGCGCTGAAGCCGCTGCACGACAAGGCCACCATCAAGCGCGTCGTGGTCGCGACCTATCAGTCGGTGTCGGGCGCCGGCAAGGATGCGATGGACGAACTGTTTTCGCAGACCAAGGCCGTCTACACCAACAGCGAACTGGTCAGCAAGAAATTCCCC
>JACDAG010000195.1 GCA_013695565.1 Bradyrhizobium sp. | reverse complement strand
CGCACAAGGCCGACGGCATCAAGGTCTCGATCCTGTGCCCGCAGGGCGTTGATACCGCGATGCTACGCTCGATTCCAAAGGGCCCGCAATCCGGCGATGGCGATTTGACGGCCGAGCAGGTGGCGCTGGATGTGCTGGCGGGACTGGAGCAGGAGACCTTTGCGATCCTGCCGCACCCGCAGGTGCTCGGTTACATGCGCAAGAAGACCGACAATTACGATCGCTGGATATCAGGCATGGCGAAGATCCAGGCCAAGATGCGGGAAGCGTACGGCAAGTGACGGTGAGGGGCGCGACGCTCTCTCAGCGTCATTGCCTGCGACAAACGCGAAGCGTTTGCGCAAGGGAGCGAAGCGACGAAGCAATCCAGAATCCCGACCACGACTCTGGATTGCTTCGCGGAGCCTGTCATCGGGCGCGCATTCGCGCGACCCGGTGGCTCGCAATGACGTGGAGGGGCCGGCTACGCCCTAATCCTTCTTCGCGTAAAGCAGCGGCACCGCCGAATCCACCATCACCTCGATCAGGCTGACGCCCTGATGCGCCAGCCCGCGCTTCAGCGCGCCCGCGAGTTCTGACGCCTTGCTGACGCACACCGCGTCGCAGCCCATGCCTTCGGCGATCTTGACGAAGTCGATATTGGGCAGTTCGAGGCCCGGAACGTTGCGGACCTGCATCACCTGGCTGAACGAGCGCATCGCGCCGTAGCCGGAATTGTTGATCACGACCACCGTCAGCGGCAGCTTGCGTTGCGCTGCGGTCCACAGCGCCTGAATCGAATACATCGCCGAGCCATCGCCGATCAGGCAGACGGTGCGGATGCCAGGACGTCCCAGCGAAATGCCGACCGCGGCGGGCAGGCTGTGGCCGAGGCCGCCGCTCGCCATGGTGTAGAAACTGTCCTGGCCGCGCATCGGCATGAATTTCTGCATTGCCGGGCGATGCGATGGCGCTTCCTCGACCAGGGCGGCATCGCTGGGCATGGCGTGGAACAGTGCGTCCAGCAGGAATTCGGTCGGGATCGGATCGGCAGCTTTGGGCGCGGGCAGCGCCGCGCGGCCGGCGGGGATCAGGCGTTTCGTCTCGGGCAACAGTTCCAGCAGCATCGCCAGCGCCGGCTTCATCGTGGCAACGATGCTGGTGCCTGATGGCGTCACCGCCGCCGCGGTCGGATCGTCGGTGATCTGGAAGATCGTGGTGGCGCCATCGAAGATCGCGGCGTGGCCTTCGACGTGGAAGGTGAAGACCGGCGCGCCGATTACGACCACAAGGTCATGATCGCGCAGCGCGTCGGAAACCTGTCCGGGCGAGGCGTGCAGGAAACCCGCGAATTGCGGATGGCGTTCCGGAAACGAACAGCGCGCCGAGAACGGGCTGATCCACACCGAGGCTTTGGCCTTCTCGGCCACGCGCACCATCAGGTCAACGGCTTCGGCGCGATCGACGCTGGGGCCGACGACGAGGGCAGGGCGTTTGCTCTCATTGAGCGCCGCCACCAGCGCCTTCATCGCGGCCGGATCAGGCCCGAATTCGCGGCTGACCTGGCGGGCCTCGACCGGTTGCGTCGGGCGGGTCCAGTCGTCGATGGGTACCGAGACGAAGGTCGGCCCGCACGGCGGCTGCATCGCCACATAGTACGCGCGCGCGATCGCCGCCGGCACGTCCTCGGCCCGCGCAGGTTCGATGCTGTACTTCACATAAGGCTGCGGAAATTCTGTCGCCCGTTCGGCAAACAGGAACGGCAGCAACGGCATGATCGAGCGCGCCTGCTGGCCGGCCGATATCACCATCGGCGTCTGGTTGCGGTAGGCGTTGAAGATATTGCCGAGCGCATTGCCGACGCCGGCGGCGGAATGCAGGTTGACGAAGCCGGCGTTGCGGGTGGCCTGCGCATAACCGTCGGCCATGCCGACCACCGAGGCTTCCTGCAGTCCCAGCACGTAATCGATGTCATCGGGCCAGTCGCTCAGGAACGGCAATTCGGTCGAGCCGGGATTGCCGAACACCTTTTTGATGCCGAACGCGCGCAGCAGGTTGAAGGTGGCGTCCTTGACGGTGGTTGATTTGGTTTCGGTGGGCTTGCGAGACAAGGGCATCACCTTAGTTCGTCATTGCGAGGAGCGTAGCGACGAAGCAATCCAGAATTTCTTCCGCAGTCAAGATGGATTGCGTCGGCGGAGCCTGTCATCGGGCGCGCGTTCGCGCGACCCGTGGCTCGCAATGACGACCTACCAGACAGCCGTACCCTTCATCGTCGGCTGGCCGGCGGAATTGGCGGTCCACAGTTCCATGCCGGCGCCGGTGTCGTTGGCATTGACCGAGAACTCGCTGCCTTCGAACAGCGGTTGCACGCCGCGATAGCCAAATTTCTTTGGCGCCGCACCGCCATGCAGTTTGGCGGCGAATTCCACGATCAGCGCTGCCTGCAGTGGCCCATGGAACACCAGGCCCGGATAACCCTCGACCTTGGTGACGTAGTCGCGGTCGTAATGAATGCGGTGGCCGTTGAAGGTCAGCGCCGAATAACGGAACAGCAACACGGGATCCGATACATGGCTTTCGCGATGCTTGGCTGTGGGCGGCGGCGGGGCCGGCTTGCCGGGGGCGGCTGGTGCTGTGCCCGACACGTCGCGATAGACGATGTCCTGGCGCTCGCGGATCGCCACGCCGCGCGGGGTCATAATCGTGTGTTCGACGGAGACGAAACACAACACGCCGGTGCTGCCGGTCTTCATGGTCACGTCTGATATGCGCGAGGTGCGCTTGGCTTCATCGCCGACGCGCAAGGTATCGAGAAATTCGAGCTCGCCGCCGGCCCACATTCGGCGCGGCAGCGGCACCGGCGGCAGGAAACCGCCGCGGGTCGGGTGGCCGTCCGGGCCCAATTGCGACATCGGGAATACCGGCTGCGCCAGGCACCAATGTGTGGTCCAGGGCGCGGCATCGCCGTTCTTGGGTTCCCCGATCTCCTGGAACAGTGTGGCGCGCAGACCCATCACCAGATGCGTTGTGACGACGTCGGTCGCTTCGGTGGTTTTTCCAATCCAGCTGCGCAAATGGTCGAGGTCGAGGGCTTCGGTCATGACTGGCTGGTCCGCTTGCGAGGAGTTTCGACGTGCTCGCCGATCGCCGGCACCGCACCGTAATGCCTGTTCTCGCCGACGAAGATCGCAGCAGGCGCGGCGTAGCTGATCTTGCCCTTCGGCGTATCGACCTCGATGCGGCGCAGATGCGGGTGGGTGGCAAGGTCAGCCATGGTGTTGACCTCGGCAAACGCGATGTCGGCATCCGCCAGCCGCTTCAGCAGATCGACGCGGTTCATGGTGGCAAAACTGTCGGCCACGATTGTGTCGGTGACGGTGCGGTTCGTGACGCGCGCGACCATGTTGGCGAGCCTGATATCATTGGGCAGGTCGGGCTGATCGAGCACTTCGGCGCAGAGCTTCTTCCACTCGCGCTCGCTCTGGATCGAGATCAGGATGCCCTTGCCGTCCTTCGATTGGAAAACGCCGTAGGGTGCGATCGAGGGATGCGCCAGCGCCATCCGCTTCGGCGGATTGCCGGCTTCGGAATTGATCAGTGGCACCGCCATCCAGTCGGCCATCACGTCGAACATCGAAATCCGGATGTCGGCGCCCGTGCCCGTGCGTCCCCGCGCGATCAGGGCCTCGAGAATGGAGGCATGCGCGGTGGCGCCGGTGGCGATATCGACGACGGAAATGCCGACCCGCGAAGGTCCCTCCGGCCCGCCGGTGATCGAGGCGAGGCCGCTCTCGGCCTGGATCAGCAAGTCATAGGCCTTGCGGTCGGCGTAGGGGCCGTCATCGCCATAGCCGGAAATGGTGCAGCAGATCAGTGCCGGATAGTCCTTGCGCAGGCGCTCCAGCGAGAAGCCGAGCTTGTCCATCGAGCCGGGTTTTAAATTCTGCAGCAGCACGTCGGCGCCGGCGATCAGCTCTTCCATCGCTGCGCGCCCCTCTTTGGTGGCGAGATCGACGACCACGGAATTCTTGCCGCGGTTGAGCCAGACGAAATAGCTGCTCTGTCCCTTCGCCGCGGCGTCATAGCCGCGGGCGAAATCGCCCTCGGGGCGCTCCACCTTGATGACATGCGCGCCGGCATCCGCCAGCCGCGAGCTGCAAAATGGTGCGGCCACCGCCTGTTCGACGGCGACGACGATCAATCCTTCGAGCGGCAGCATCGTTGGTTCTCAGTAGGAGCGGGGCATGCCGAGCACATGCTCGGACACGAACGACAGGATGAGGTTGGTCGAGATCGGCGCCACCTGATAGAGCCGCGTCTCGCGGAACTTGCGCTCGACGTCGTATTCCTCGGCGAACGCAAAGCCGCCATGGGTCTGCACGCAGGCATTGGCGGCTTCCCAGGAGGCGTCGGCCGCCAGCATCTTGGCCATGTTGGCCTCGGCGCCGCAATCGAGCCCGGCTTCATATTTTCGGGTGGCTTCCTTCACCATCAGCTCCGCCGCGCGCATCTGCGCATAAGCCTTGGCGATCGGGAACTGGATGCCCTGATTCTGGCCGATCGGGCGGCCGAACACCACGCGCTCCTTGGCGTAAGCGGTCGCCTTGGCAATGAACCATTTGGCGTCGCCGATGCATTCCGCCGCGATCAGGATGCGTTCGGCGTTCATGCCGGAGAGGATGTAGCGGAAGCCTTTGCCTTCCTCGCCGATCAGGTTTCCAGCGGGCACCCGCATGTCCGTGAAGAACACTTCCGTGGTGGCGTGATTCATCATGGTACGGATCGGGCGGATTTCGAGGCCGTTGCCTTTTGCTTCCCGCATGTCGACGATGAACACCGACAATCCGTCGGTGCGCTTCTTGGCGTCTTCCTTCGGCGTGGTGCGCGCCAACAGGATCATCAGGTCGGAATATTCGGCGCGGCTGGTCCAGATCTTCTGGCCGTTGACGATGTAGCCGTTGTCGCCATCGCGCTTGGCAAAGGTCTTCAGCGACGATGTATCGGTGCCGCTGGTCGGCTCGGTAACGCCGAACGCCTGCAGCCGCAGCTCGCCGCTGGCGATCTTGGGCAGCCATTTCGCTTTCTGCTCGTCGCTGCCGTGCCGCAGCAGCGTGCCCATGGTGTACATCTGAGCGTGGCAGCCGCCGCCGTTGCAGCCGGCGCGCTGGATCTCTTCGAGGATCGCAGCCGCCGCCGACAGCTTCAGCCCGGCGCCGTCATATTCCTCAGGGATTAGCACCGAGAGGTAACCGGCCTGCGTCAGCGCGTCGACGAACTCGCTCGGATATTTCATCTCGCGGTCGAGCTTGCGCCAGTATTCGCCTGGGAACTGGGCGCAGAGTTTTGCGACCGCGTTGCGGATGTCGGCGAATTCGTCGGGTTGTTCGTGTGCGGTCATTTGAAGTGCCGTCGTTGTAATGGCGAATGGGCTTGCAGTTGTGAAACCACCGGTAAGTCCCTATGCTCAATTGTTATAGCGTATTAACTTGCATTCCAAGATTGGCAAGCATGGATTTCCGACAGCTGAGGACGTTCAGTTGCGTGGCTGAGCTCGGAAGCCTCAGCAAAGCCTCCGACACGTTGCGGGTCGCGCAGCCGGCGCTGAGCCGCCAGATCAAGCTGCTCGAACACGAGTTGCGCGCCGAGCTGTTTACCCGCAACGGCCGCGGCATGGTGCTGACCGAGGCTGGCCGCCTGCTGCTGGCGCGGACCGCCGGCATCGTCCGGCAAATCGATCAAATCCGCGACGATATCCAGTCCGCCGGCGGGCCACCGTCGGGACGGGTGGTGCTGGGGCTGGTTCCGACCGTGAGCTGCGTGATCTCGGCGCGGCTGGCGCGGCGCACGGTCGAAAGCTATCCGGGCATCTCGCTTTGCATCGTCGAGAGCTACAGCGGGCATCTGATCGAATGGCTGCACCGCGGCCAGATGGATCTCGCGGTGATCTACGGGCCGTCGGCCGATCTGCATCTGACCGTGCAGAGCCTTGGCCGCGACAAGATCGTAGCTGTAGGCCCGCGCGGCTGCGGGCTGACGCGGAAGAAGCAGGTCGATATCGGCTGGCTGCTGCGGCAGCGGCTGGTGTTGCCCAGTCATTCGCACGGGCTCCGGACGCTGATCGAGCATGCGGCGGCAAAGAAGAAGCTGAAGCTCGACGTCCAGGTCGAGGCGGACTCGTTTCGGTGTTGACCAGCCTGGTCGAGGAGGGGCTTGGGTACGCCTTGCTGCCGCCGTCCTCGCTGCGCGCGGAAGTCGCCGACGGCCGGCTGGAAGTCGCCACCATTTCCAAGCCGGCGCCGATGCGCGAGCTCACGATTGCTTCTCCCATCGAGCATCCCGGTTCGACCGCCATCACGCTTGTCACTGAACTGCTCCGCAAGGAGGTCGATGCCTGCCGCAAGGAAGGCCTCTGGGATATCCAGATCTCCTGACGCGACGTCGAACTACGTAACCGCAAAGCCCAGATTTTCCCGGAAACGGTTTTTCAAATACACACCGTCACGCGGCGGCAGCGCGCGGTCGACGTGGCCGGTGGCGATACGAATCCGCGCCAGTCGCGGCCCCTGGTCGATGCGCTGCAGCGTCGGCCGATAGTCATGGATGCCCTTGATGTCGGTGATTTCGGTGACCGAGCGAAAGCCGGCACCGGTCGCAATCACATCAAGCTGCGCGCCGAGGCCGGAATGGCTGACCTGCATTCCCGTTTCGCCGAAATGGCCATTATCGAGAATGACGATCGTGAGATTGCCCGGAATCTTGGTCGCGATCGTCAGCAGGCTGCCGATCCCCATCAACTGCTCGCCGTCGCCGGTGATGACGGCGACCGGCCGCTTCGGCTGCGCCAGCGCGAGGCCGAGGCCGACCATGCCGGCGCCGCCCATCGCGCCCCAAAGGTAGAAGTTTCCGGGATGCTCGCCGGCGTCGAACACATCGTAGGATGCCGAGCCGAGGCCGGTGACGACAAGCAGATCCTTGCGATCGGCCAGCAGTGCCTTGACGGCTTCGCGGCGAGCAAGCGTGAAATTCTGGACCATCACTTCGTCTCCGTCCATTTCTTGCGGCCGAGCATGCGCTGCGAGATCAGCACCGCGATCTGCTGGTCGCTCTCGAACGCCAGCGAACAGGCCGCCGAAATCACCTCTTCCGCATCTTCGGGGCGATCGAGCCTGAACACGGTCACGCCCATGATTTCGAACGCCTGCCGCGTCGCTTTCCCCATCGGGATTTGCCACGGGTTGAATTCCGCCCATTCGCCGCGCATCGTCACCAGCGTCAGGAACGGCAGGCGGCAGGATGCGGCCAGCGAGAACATGTTGACGCAGTTGCCGACCCCGCTCGATTGCATCAGCAACACGGCGCGGTCGCCGCCGAGCCAGGCGCCGGCAGAAAGCGCGACGCCTTCTTCTTCGGTGGTCAGCACGGTGGTCTGGATCGCTGCATCGCCATGCGACAGCTCGATCAGACGCGAATGCCCGGCATCGGGCACATAGGAAATCTGCGATACGCCATTCGCTTTCAGCGTCTGGTAGATCTGGAGCGGCCAATCTTGGCCGGCTTTGGCATCATTCCTGACAGCAATATCGTCCATGTCGGCCCCGGTTCCGGATCACGGCTCAATACGTGATCACGTCGAAGGCTTAGACCAGAACGCCGCGATGCGGCCTTCTCATCTGGTTCAAGCAGCCATGCCGCGATTCTATAGGGGGTTAGCGGGTAGCTCCCGCCGGCAGATCGAGCGCGCGCATCGTCGCGGTGCAGAAGGCACAGAGCCGCTCGGATTTGTCGTCCCTGGTGAAGACTTCCACGGTGGCGACGCCGATCGACCCCGACATTTTCAGCGTATTGGCGCGGGCGATCAGCTCATTGCCGTCGGCGGGCGCAAGGAAGTTGACCTTGATCTCGACGGTGACGCCGATCTTGCCTTTTGGCAATCCCGACGTGACCGCGATCCCGGCGGCCTGATCGGCCAGCGCCGTGATCACCCCGCCATGGAAGTGGCCAAAGAACTGCACCAGGTCGTCGCGTCGCGTAAGGGCCTGTTCGGCATGCCCCGGTGTGATCGCCAGGATCCGGAACCCCGCCGCGCCGCTAAAGCCCTTGGCGTTAACAGCCGCGGCAAGATCAGGCGAATTCAGTTCGCTCAAGAGAATCTTTCTTTTTACGCGTTTTCTTCACGCGAACCGGTACCCACTTCGCTTGAAAACGCTATGAAATGCGTACCGGCAAGGATTCGATGCCGCGCACAAAGCTGGAATAGACCCGCTTCGGCTCGCCGACCACCTCGATGCGATCGAACCGCTTCAGCATTTCCTGCCACACGATCTTGAGCTGCAGCTCGGCGAGCCGCATGCCGACGCAGCGGTGGATGCCGAAGCCGAATGACAGGTGGGTGCGGGGGCGGGCCCGGTCGATGATGAACTCGTCGGGCTTCTCGATGCCCCCCTCGTCGCGGTTGCCCGAGACGTACCACATCACGACGCGGTCGCCCTTCTTGATCTGGTTGCCGCCGACCTCGGTATCGACCAGCGCGGTGCGCCGCATATGCGCCAGCGGCGTCTGCCAGCCGATCACTTCCGGCACCATGCTGTCGATCAGCGCCGGATTGTCGCGCAGCTTCTGATACTGCTCGGGGTGCTCGTTCAGCGCCAGCACCGAGCCGCTCATGGTGTTGCGGGTGGTGTCGTTGCCGCCGACGATCAACAGGATGATATTGCCCATCAGATTGTCGGCGTCCATGTGCCGCGTCGCATCGCTATGGGCCATCATCGACAGCAGGTCGTTGCGCGGCTCGCTGTTGACGCGCTCATTCCACATTTTGGTGAAATAGGCGTAGCATTCATCCATCTCCTGGCGTCGCTGCTCCGGCGACTCCACGACGCCGCTCTTGGGCAGCGCGGTCGAGACGTCGGACCAGCGCGTCAGCTTGCGTCGCTCTTCCCAGGGGAAATCGAACAGCGTCGCCAGCATCTGCGTCGTCAATTCGATCGACACCCGATCGACGAAATTGAAGGTCTCGTTGCGCGGCAGGGCGTCGAGCACCTTGCAGGCCCGCTCGCGGATCAGTTTGGCCAGTTCATCGAGATGGGTCGGCGTGAACATCGGCGAGACGGTCTTGCGCTGCGAAGAGTGCCGCGGCTGGTCCATCGCGATGAAACTCGGATAGTCGTAGCCAGGCGGCACGTCGCGGATCGAGATGCCGCCGAGTGTCGAGTCGGAAGAGAAGATGCCGTGGTTGGTGTCGACATGCATGATGTCGTTGTATTTGGTTACCGACCAATAGGGCTCGATCGGCGCGTTGGTGCAATAATGCACCGGCTCTTCCTTGCGCAGCCGTTCGAACCACGGCCACAGCGTATCGTTCTGGAACAGTTTTGGCGCACCCGGGTGAAAGTCCCTGAGCGGCGTCGAATAGGCCTCCTCGCGCGCGGCGCGCAGAAGCTCTTTCTTGTCGGCTCGGATCTTGGTCTGGACGTTCATCGTCAGTCATCCCTGGGTGCAAGGAAATCTACGGAATGTACTAGACTATAACTTGCGGGCGCTCCATTCGCAAAGCGGCAGTTGCACCGGCAAAATACGCCCCTAGAGCCTTTTCCGTTCCGATTGAATCGGAAC
>JACDAG010000194.1 GCA_013695565.1 Bradyrhizobium sp. | reverse complement strand
ACGGCTTCAGCCGCGCGATCATGCAGGCGATCTTGCTGGTGCCGATATCGAGCGAAGCCACCAGCGCGGTGCGCTTCTGCGCCATCGGCCGCGTCTTCGGGGTCTGGTTGCGATCGAGGCCGGTCATGCCGCGTCACCGGCTTTTTTCTTGGTCTTCTTGTCCTTGAACAGTTCCTCGCGGGCTTTCGCCGCGTCTTCGGACAGTTGCACCGTCAGGCGGTCCGGCAAGCGCATGTCGACGAGGACGATGTCGCGCGAGAACAACTTGTCGTCCTTGTCGAGCTTGCTGAGCAGCGCCAGCGCGTTGCCGACGTCGTTTTCCGGCAAGCGGATATCGAGACCGTCCTTGAGGCGCAGGTTCCAGCGCCGTTCGCCGACGAAGATCGCAGCCTTGGTCGCGCTGCGCACCTGCGGATAACGATCGAGCAGCGCGAGGAAGTCCCGCACCCGCACGTCAGCGCCCTTGCCCACCACCAGCGGGAGCGAGATGAAGCGCCGCGACATATAGGGTTCGAGCACCGCGCCGTCGGCGGCGATGACGGACAGGCGGCCGTCCTGCTGCCACAGCGCGAACGCCGTACGTTCGACGATGTCGATCTGCAACTGGCCGGGATAAAGCTTCAGGATCGTGGCGTCGGCGATCCAGGGATTGGTCTTGAGCTTGTCGCGCACGGTGGCGGCATCGAGGAACAACAGCGAGGAGCGGCCATTGACGCCGCCGATCGCGAGCACTTCGTCCTGGCTCAACTGCTTGCGGCCGTTGATGGCAACCGTCGTGATGCGGAAACCGGCCGAATTCGCCAGCGCATTGCGGGTGTCGCTGAGCGCACCGACCAGTTCCTCGAGATGGCCGCCCTTGACGATGCCGAGCGCGGTGCTGCCGAGCAGCATCAGCACGGTCAAGGCAACACCGAGACGGTTCGGAAGGTAACGTTCGAGCCACAGGATCAGGCGGTTCGGCGGCGCGCGATCGATCACCCGCCTCGCCGGGACGCGGGCACGAAGGCCCAGCCGCTCGCGCAACAGCACCACCGCTCCGATAGCGGCGGCTTTCAGGTCAGCTTGGGGCCTCAGCGATCGCAGCGATCGAGCGAGGCGTCCTGCACCATCCATTGCACGAGCTCGTCAAAAAGTTGTTCCCGCAAAAAGACTTGCGGGCTCTGGCGCAGGTGACGTCTCGGTGATGCCGGGTTGGGTCAGGACCTCCGTTGAGAGGAGGCCATTTTCCCTCGATGCGGTCGTCGAAGCGGAAATCCGCAACAGCTCACGCCCCGGCAGCCAAGCGCCACATGCGCCGCCAGCGTTAACCTTCGGACTTCCTGGTAAACAAAGGGTAAAAACGGCCGGTCGGGGGCGTGTTTTGAGCAGCCATATGAGTAGTTTGCCGGGCATTGGTTAGGATTTTAGTAATATTTGATCCAGCCGTACCGGTTCCCTCACCCAAGTCGGCGAATCAGCTCCGCCGCTGCAGGCGCTGCTCGGCCAGCAGGATCTGGTCGCGCAGGAAATCCGCAAATTCGATTCCCTGGGCTTTCAGCGCCTTCGGATACAGCGAGGCCGCGGTCAGTCCCGGCAGGGTGTTGGTCTCAAGATAGACCAGCCCCTTGGCCGAGACGATGAAATCGCTGCGGGAATAGCCGCTGCACGATAGCGCGCGATGCGCCCGGTGCGCCTGATCCATGAGATCAGCCGTGATCTCGGGCGAAAACCGCCCGGGGCAGATCTCCTGGGTCGATTTCAGCAGGTATTTGGCCGTGTAGTCGAATGCGCCCTCGCCCGGGATGATCTCGACCGGCGGCAGCGGCATGATCGTGCCGTCGGAGCGCTCCAGCACGCCACAGGTGGCCTCCGTGCCGGAAACGAACGGCTCGATCAGATATTCCTCGGTTTTGGCGGCATTGCGGACGGCTACAAGGTCCTGCTTCGCGTTGACGAAGAGCAGGCCGTAGCTCGATCCATCCCGCGCCGGTTTTGCGATCAGCTTGCCGTATTCGGCGAACGCGGCGTCGATATCGTCAAGCGCGATACCCTCCGGCGCCTTGACGCCTGCGATGGCCGCAAAGCGCTTGGCCGCGGTCTTGTCGAAAGCAAGATTTGAGGACGCCGAGCCGGACCCGGTGAAGGCAATGCCCCGCATTTCACATGCCGCCTGCAGCTCGCCATTCTCCGCCCTGCCCCCGTGCAGGCCGAGCACCAGCACGCGATCTTCTGCTTTTGCCTTGTCGAGCGCCGCTTCGAACGCAATGCCGCGATTGCCGGGCTCGAACTCATCCTCGAACGGCCGCTTGTGATTGAGAAGGCTTTCCGACTTCACCTCATGCACGGTGTCGGCGACGTGCCAGAACCACAGATCCGCCTCCGGCAAGGCGCGGTGCATCGCCTGCGCGCTCGCTACCGAGACCAGCCGCTCCTTGTTGGTGCCGCCGAAGAGAATGGTCGTTCGCATTAGCCTTGCCCTGCCTTGTTGTCATTCCGGAATGGTCCGAAGGACCAGACCTCAGGTGCGCAATTGCGCACCGGGGAATCTCGAGATTCCGGATTCGATGCTTCGCATCGCCCCGGAATGACGATTAGATCGAAATTCCAATCCGCTTGATTTCCCAGTGTAACTCGATTCCGGAATTTTCCTTAACCCGCGCGCGTACGGTTTCGCCCAGCGTTTCAATATCATGCCCGGTCGCATTGCCGGTATTGATGAGGAAATTGCAGTGCATTTCCGACACCTGCGCGCCGCCGACGCGCAGACCGCGGCAGCCGGCGGCGTCGACCAGCTTCCAGGCGCTGTTGCCGGGCGGATTCTTGAAGGTCGAACCGCCGGTCTTTTCGCGGATCGGCTGCGCGGTCTCGCGATGGGTCTGCACTTCCTCCATCCGCGCCCGAATGGTTTCCGGCGCGGCGACGGTGCCGCGAAAACGCGCCGAGGTGAAAATGATCTGAGGGTCGACGCCGCTGTTGCGGTAGACGAACTTCATGTCGGCATTGCCAAAGACATGTTTGGTGCCGTCACGGCCGATGCCGGTGGCCTCGATCAGGATGTCCTTGGTCTCGCTGCCATTGGCGCCGGCGTTCATGCGCAGCGCGCCTCCGATGGTGCCGGGAATGCCGAAGAAAAATTCCATGCCGCCGATATTGGCGGATGCCGCCGTCTCCGCCACGCGCTTGTCGAGCGCGGCGGTACCGGCGCTGACGACGTCGCCCTCGGCACGGGTCTCGCCGAACGCGCGCGGCGACAGCCGGATCACGACACCGGGCATGCCGCCATCACGCACGATCAGATTGGAGCCGACGCCGACGACATAGACCGGCAGTTCCTGCGGCAGGTTTTTCAGGAAATAAGCCAGATCGTCTTCGTCCGACGGCGTGAACAGCACCTGCGCCGGACCACCGACGCGAAACCATGTCAGTTCGGCCAGCGACTGGTTCGCCAGCAACCGCCCACGCAGGTCAGGCATCGTGGCCTTGAGATCGGGGGTGATGTCGGGGAACGCCGCCACTGCTAACCCAACGCCTTCAATTCGCCGGGCAGTGCGTAGGCCCATTGCGTGATGTTGCCGGCGCCGAGGCAGACGACGTAATCGCCGTTGCCTGCGATGCCCCGGACGACTTTCGCGAGTTCGGACGAACTCTGCAGCGGAATGACCTCGCGGTGACCGTGCGCGCGCAAGCCGAGCACGAAGTGGTCACGGTCGATTCCTTCGATCGGGGCCTCGCCGGCCGGATAGACTTCCGCGACGACGACGGTGTCGGCATCGTTGAAGCAGGTGCAGAATTCCTCGAACAGCGATTGCAGCCGGGTGAAGCGATGCGGCTGCACCACGGCGACGATCTTGCCGTTGGTGGATTCCCGCGCGGCCTTCAGCACCGCTGCGATCTCGACGGGGTGATGGCCATAGTCATCGATGATGGTGACGCCGTTCCATTCACCGGTCTTGGTGAAGCGCCGCTTCACGCCGCCGAAGCCCGCCATCGCCTTGCGGATCGCTTCGTCGGAAATACCGAGTTCATGCGCCACCGCGATCGCAGAGGTCGCGTTCAACGCATTGTGGCGGCCCGGCATCGGCAGCACGATGTCGGATATTTCGTGGGTGGCGCCGGTCTTGCGGTTGCGGAACACGACCTTGAATTTCGAACCGCCGCCCATCGGCGTGAGATCGACCAGCCGCGCATCGGCCTGCGGGTTCTCGCCATAGGTGATGATGCGGCGATCCTCGATCTTGCCGACCAGGGTCTGCACGACGGGATGATCGGTGCACATCACGGCAAAGCCGTAGAACGGCACGTTCTCGACGAAGCTGCGGAACGCATCCTGGATCGCCTCGAAGGTCTTGAAGTGATCGAGATGTTCGGGATCGATGTTGGTGACGATCACGACATCGGACGGAAGCTTCAGGAATGTGCCGTCGCTCTCATCGGCTTCGACCACCATCCAGTCGCCGGCACCGAGCCGGGCGTTGGAGCCATAGGCATTGATGATACCGCCATTGATCACGGTCGGATCGAGATCGCCGGCGTCGAGCAGCGTTGCCACCATCGTCGTCGTCGTCGTCTTGCCATGGGTACCGGCGATCGCGACGCAGCTTTTCAGCCGCATCAATTCCGCAAGCATCTCGGCGCGCCGCACCACGGGAATGCGCTGGGCGCGCGCCGCCATCAGTTCGGGATTGTCGCGCTTGATCGCGGTCGAGACCACCACCACGTCGGCGCCATCGACATTCTCGGCCTTGTGGCCGACCGAAACCGTGATGCCCTTGTCGCGCAAGCGCGTGACGTTGCCGCCTTCGGAGGCATCCGAGCCCTGCACGGTATAGCCGAGATTGCACAAAACCTCGGCGATGCCGCTCATGCCGATGCCGCCGATCCCGACGAAGTGGATTGGTCCGATCTCGCGCGGCAGTCTCATGCTGTTCTTTCCGTCATTGCAGGTACTGGATGCCTCGCTTCAGCACGGCATGACAAGGGTTTTTTGCGGTCATTCCGGGGCGCTCGCCAGGCGAGCGAACCCGGAATCTCGCGATTCCGGATCAGTCCGCTTCGCGGCCTGTCCGAAATGACTGGCGTCAGATTCCGGCAACTTTCTGCACCAGATCGGCCAGCCGCTCGGCGGCATCGAGCCTGCCTACGGTGCGGGCAGCGGCGGCCATCCCGGTCAGTTTTTGCGGTTCGGCGGCAAATGCGGAGATTTCGGATGCCAGGCGGTCCGGCGTGAAATCACTCTGCGCGATGCGCAGCGCGCCGTTGACCTTGGACAGCACACCGGCATTGGCGAACTGGTCCTGATCGATCGCGCCGGGCAACGGCACCAGAATGGACGGCCGGCCGATCGCGGCGAGTTCGGCCACGGTGCCGGCGCCGGAGCGCGACACCACGAGATGGCTCGACGCCAGCCGCGCCGGCAAATCGGTGAAGAACGGCGCCAGCTCGGCGCTGATCTTGAGCCGGTCATAGATGGCGCGTACCCGCGCCATGTCTTCTTCGCGCACCTGTTGCGTCAGGATCAGCCGACTCCATAGCACCGGCTCCAGCCGCTCGAGGGCCGGCGGCACGATATCGCTCATCACGCGTGCGCCCTGGCTGCCGCCGACCACCAGCAGTCGCAGCGGCCCATTCGCCTCTGATGACGCGAACGGAATCGCGGCGGCGGCAAGGATCGCCGGGCGCATCGGCGTGCCCACGGTGGTTGCCTTGCCCGCCAGCGCCGGATCGCGATCGAGCACGCCCGGCAGCGAGGTCGCGATCGCGTTGACATGGCCTGCCAGAAACCGGTTGGCGCGGCCGAGCACGGCGTTGGCATCGTGGATGATGCCGGGCACGCCGAGCAATCTGGCCGCCATCAGCGGCGGCAGCGTCGGATAGCCGCCGAAGCCGATCACGGCAGCCGGCTTCAGCCGCCGCACCAGATTGAGCGCCACGATGCCGCCATAACCGAGCATGATGGCGGTGCGGGCGAGTGAAATGGGATTGCGGCCGCGCACGGTCTCGCTCGGCACCACATCGATATTGTCATTGGCCTTGGAGAACAACCCGCTGTAGCGCAGCGCGCGCGCATCGGTTGCGAGCCGCACGCGAAAGCCGCGCTTGATCAGCTCGACGCCAAGCGCTTCAGCGGGAAACAAATGGCCGCCGGTGCCGCCGGCGGCCAGTAGAATCAAGGGCGAATTGTCCATCTGGTCATTCTACCGTCATTGCGAGCGCAGCGAAGCAATCCAGAAGCCGAAAAGCAAGTCTGGATTGCTTCGTCGCTAACGCTCCTCGCAATGACGAAAAATGCGCATTCGCCTCGACATCAAGCGTAGCTGCGCACCGCGTTGGCATTGTTCTGGGACTCGATCTCGGTGCGCGGGCGCAGCCGCGTCAGCGCCAGCATCATGCCGACGCCGTAAGCCAGCGAGATGATCGAGGAACCGCCATACGAGATGAACGGCAGCGTCATGCCCTTGGCGGGGATCAGTTGCAGATTGACCGCCATGTTGATCGCGGCCTGCACGCCGAACAGGATGGCGAGGCCGGACGCGGCAAACCGCGAGAACATGTCCTCGCTGGCATAGGCGCGCAGCAGCGTGCGGATCACGACAAAGGCGAACAATGCGACCAGCGTCAGGCACAGGATGATGCCGAATTCCTCCGCCGCCACCGCGAACACGAAATCGGTATGGCTATCCGGCAGGCTGCGCTTGGCGATGCCTTCGCCGGGCCCGAGCCCGAACCAGCCGCCGTTCCAGAACGCTTCCATCGCCATATCGACCTGGAAGGTATCGCCCGAGCCCGGATTCATGAATCGCTTGATGCGGCCCGCGACGTGCGGGACCAACAGATATGCGCCGAACAATCCGGCGCCGGCGGCGCCCGCGAGACCAACCACCCAGATCATCCGCATGCCGGCGATGAAGAACAGCGCGCCCCACACCATCAGGATCAGCATGGTCTGGCCGAAATCCGGCTCCATCACCAGCAGCGACACCAGCATCAACAGCAGCACCACCGCCATCGACGTCGCCGGCATTTCCGGGCGCTTGGTCGATTCCGCAAACAGCCAGGCTGCGATCACAACGAAAGCCGGCTTGGCGGATTCGGAGGCCTGGATGTTGACGCCGAGCAGCGTGATCCAGCGCCGCGATCCCTTGACCTCGGCGCCGAACACCAGCGTCGCTACGATCAGCACGATCGAGACCGCGAACACCAGAAGCGCGGCACGACGGATGTTTTTCGGGGACATGAACGACACCCCGATCAGCACGATGAAGGACGGCAGCAGGAACATCACGTGCCGGTTGAAGAAGTGGAAGGGATCGAGCCCTATCCTGGTCGCCACCGGCGGGCTTGCCGCCAGCGACAGGATGACGCCGCCCACCACCAGCGCGACGATCGCCGCGAGCAGCAATTTATCCACGGTCCACCACCACTCGGAGAACGGGGTGCGTTGGTCACGGGCGAGCATGGGCGTCCCCAAATGGCAGAGGTAACGTCCATTGGTGGCGGAGGATGGTTTCCAAGGGGTTAATGGTATCTCTCAAATTTTCGGTTTCACGATTTGCTCCCGCGGCTTTAGGGTGGCACCCAACATCACAAGGCTTGGGAGGCTCTATGCAATCGCTCACCGGTCTCGTCGCAGCGTCGTTGCTCGTCGTTTCGCTTCAGACTGCAACCGCCAAGGATACCGAGAACTGGGTGGTCTCATGGACGGCTTCCGTCCAGGGCCCCTATCCCGTCGGCAACCCATCCGCCCAGCCCGACCAGAAATTCGCGTTCCCTGATCCTGGGGCCGGCGCGCGGGATCAGACATTTCGCCTGATCGTGCGGCCCGATCTGTGGGGCCGCCAGGCCCGCCTCCGTTTCAGCAACGCCTTCGGCACCAGGCCCGTGACCTTCGATGGCGTTTGTGCCGGCCTGCAATTGGCCAGTGCGGCGCTGCTGCGCGGCTCCAATCGCCTGGTGACGTTTGGCGGCAAGACGTCCGTCACCGTCCCGCCCGGCAATTCGGTCTGGAGCGACCCCGTCGCACTGCCGTTCGCAGGGCAGCCCGACAACCTCGCCGGGCGCCGCCTCGCGGTGAGCTTTCACATCGCCGGTGAGAGCGGCCCGATGACCTGGCACGCCAAGGCGTTGACGACGTCATATGTCACCGCGCCCGGCGCTGGATCCAAGGGCGTGCTGGAGGACGAGGCGGCATTCCCCTACACGACGGCGTCGTGGTTTTTCCTCGATGCGATCGAGATGACCGCGCCGGCGGATGCTTTCGCCATCATGGCGTTCGGCGATTCCATCACCGACGGCACGGCGTCGACCATGAACGGCGACGATCGCTGGCCCAACGTGCTGTCGCGCCGCCTGAAGGCGATCCATGGCAACAAGGTCGCGGTGGTGAACGGCGGTATCGGCGGCAACCAGATCGCCGGCCCGGCCGAGTACGGTCCGGGCAAACCGTTTGCCGGTGGCCCCGCCTCGGGCCAGCGGATCGACCGCGACGTGCTGACGCTCTCCGGCATCTCCAGCCTGATCTGGCTGGAAGGCATCAACGACTTCAGCAAGAACGGCAACGCCGAAAGTGACAAGGTGATCGCCGCGATGAAGGAAGGCGTCGCCCGGCTGCGCGCGAAATGGCCGAAAATCCGGATCGTCGGCGCCACCGTGACGACGGCGCTCGGCAGTTCGAGCGCGGCGCATGGCTTCGCCGAACAGGACACCAAACGGAAAGCGCTCAACGAATTCATCCGCACCTCCGGTACGTTCGACGGCGTGATCGATTTCGACAAGGCGACGCTCGATCCGCAGTCGGGCGGCCTCAAGCCGGAGTTCGTGCCCGACAGCACCACCGGCGGCGCCGGCGACAAGCTGCATCCCAACCGCACCGGCTATCTGGCGATGGGTCAGGCGATCGAGCTGGATTTGTTCAAGCCGGTGCGGACAAGCCGGAGCGCGAAGTCAAAGGAATAGCGCGTGGATGGGTTGAGCTCTTCGCGAAACCCATCAGCCGCTGCTCGTGGATGAAGGATGGGTTTCGCTGAGCTCTACCCATCCTACACTCTGCATCCATACCGAATTCATCGAACCGGAAGCAATCCGTTCAACAGACGCACTTCAGGCACGTCGGAAACCCGGTCGCGGGCAGTCCGAAGCAGATCCTGATCGGCGTTGGGAAGAGACGGCAAATCGCCGTCCTTGAAGAAACCCAGGGCCTTGAGAGGAAGCGCGGGGTCTCTTCGATAGTTCGTGGCGAATGCGCCCAACGCCTTCTCCAGCGAAACGCCGGTCGACAACATCGCTGAGATGTCGCGATAATCCTTGGCTTCAGCCCGGTCCAAAATCGCCTTCAGCTTGGTGGCAAGCAAGTCCTCGAGCGAAGCAACCACAAGCACCCGATCCCTCGTTCGGAGCGGATCATTGATGCGTCCCAGCGCGAGTCCCCCGAAGAAGGATATTTTGACCGGGCCGGATGGCATCGACACGCCCATGACAAGGGTATTTTCGTCTTCCTGAATGGTCCGCGCATTCCGGACAAACTGAAAGCTTGCCTCGATCTGCTCTTTCTCCAAGGGTTCGGCCTTGAAGAAATCGAAATCGATCGAGACGCGATGGCCCAGATGGAGCGCGACGGCAGTGCCACCATACAATACGAAGGACAGATCGGGCGCCGGAGCTAGCTGGGGCCAAATCTCCTTCTGGGCCGGTGGAAGGATTTCGATCCGAGGCTCAAACGGGTCCGACATGGAACGATCTCACCGGAGGTGCGTCAGGTATCGAGCGGCCGGTAGCTCGCATCAGGCGGCCACGCCAAAACTCCCATGAACGCTCGTCAATCCATCCCGGCTCGGCCTGAAGCATCGTCTCGGCAAGCCGATCGTAGCCCAGCATTCGCTCCAACCGCCGCATCTCCTCGAAACCAGCCATGCTCATCGCCTGGGCCAGGATTCTGGCATCCGAACGGGGCTCCGAACCGACAGGCTCCCACCAGAAAAACTTCTGCTCCAGTTCAGACAAAAATCCGCTGGGGAGGCCATTGGTCAATGAAGTTTCCATAGCAATAAGCATAGCACGAGCGGCCAAACTAAACCAGCCGCCGCGCGTGCTGGCCGGACGGACCTGCCCTTCACACCACCGGCTTCACGCCCGGCATCGCCGTGACCAAATCGCGAAACTTGGCGCCGCGAATTTCGAAATTGCGGTACTGGTCGAACGATGCGCAGGCTGGCGACAGCAGCACCACGGGATCGGCAAGGCCTGAAGCTTCGGCGTCGCGCGCGGCATTGGCCACCGCAACGTCGAGCGTCTGCGAAATCTCGTGCGGCACGCGGGTGCCGAGTGTGCCCGCGAATTCCTCGGCGGCTTCGCCGATCAGGTAGGCTTTGCGGATGCGCGGGAAATATTCTGACAGAGAGGTGATGCCGCCGAGTTTCGGCTTGCCGCCGGCGATCCAGAATATCTCGCCGAAGGATGACAGTGCATGCGCCGCGGCGTCGGCGTTGGTGCCTTTGGAATCGTTGACGAACAGCACGTTGCCGCGGCGGCCGACCTGCTCCATGCGGTGCGCCAGCCCCGGAAAACTGCGCAGGCCGTTCTGCAGGATATCGGTCGAGATACCCATTGCCAGCGCGCACGCCGAGGCGCACGCGGCGTTCTGCGCGTTGTGCAGGCCGCGCAGCGAACCGATGCCGCCGAGTCTTGCGATTTCAGTGCGCGCGCCGCCGGAAGCACGGACGATGGTTTCGCGCTCGACATAGATGCCGTCGGCCAACGGGTTCTTGACGGAGATGCGCACCACGCGCTTGCCGGCCTGGTCGAGCCGGTCGGCGATGTTGCGGCACCAGCCGTCGTCGACGCCGACGATGGAGGTGCCCTGCGGCTGCACGCCAGCAACGAGGCGGGCCTTCACCGCGGCGTAATGCTCCAGCGTACCGTGGCGATCGATATGGTCTTCGCTGACATTGAGCAAAATGCCGACGGACGGATCGAGCGAGGGCGCCAGGTCGATCTGGTAGGACGACATCTCGATCACATGCACCCGCCCCATCCGCGGCGGCTCCAGCGACAGGATCGCGGTGCCGATATTGCCGCCCATCTGGGTGTCGTATCCGGCGACATCAATCAGATGCGCGATCAACGCTGTCGTGGTCGATTTGCCGTTGGTGCCGGTGATGGCGACGAACGGCGCATCGGGTGCGTGACGGCGGCGTTCGCGGCAGAACAATTCAATATCGCCGATCACCTCGACGCCGGCCTGCCGCGCCATCAGCACCGACCAATGCGGCGCCGGATGGGTCAGCGGTGCGCCGGGCGTCAGGATCAGCGCCGCAAAATTCTCCCAGGACACCGTGCGCAGGTCCGCGGTGATGAAGCCGTCCTGCGCGGCCTTCGCAACATTGTCGGCGCTGTCGTCAGCGGCAATGACTTCGGCGCCGCCCGCCTTCAATGCGCGACAGCTCGCGAGGCCGGAACCGCCGAGGCCGAAAACGGCAACGGTCTTGCCCGCAAAGGAAGTGACGGGGATCATGGTTGAACGACTGTCATTCCGGGGCGTGCGAAGCACGAACCCGGAATCTCGAGATTCCGGATTGCCGCTGCGCGGCCTCCGGAATGACGGCTAAACATTTTCACGACGATCACCGCAGCTTCAGCGTGGAGAGGCCGGCCAGCGCCAGCATCACCGAGATGATCCAGAACCGGATCACGATCTGCGGTTCGGTCCAGCCCTTCTGCTCGAAATGATGGTGCAGCGGCGCCATCCGGAACACGCGCTTGCCGGTCATCTTGAACGACACCACCTGCACGATGACGGAGACGGCTTCGAGCACGAACAGGCCGCCGATCACGGCCAGCACGATCTCGTGTTTGACCGCAACTGCCGTCGCGCCCAGCATGCCGCCGAGCGCAAGCGAACCAGTGTCGCCCATGAAGATCGAGGCCGGCGGCGCGTTGAACCAGAGGAATCCGAGGCCGGCGCCGAGCACCGCGCCACACAGCACCGCGAGTTCACCGGTACCGGCGACGTATCGGATCTGCAGATAGTCGGAGAACACGGCGTTTCCGGTCAGATAGGCGATCATGCCGAAGCTTGCGGCCGCGATCATCACAGGGACAATCGCAAGACCGTCAAGACCATCGGTGAGGTTGACCGCGTTGCCGGCGCCGACGATGACGAAGGCGCCGAAGATCACGAAAAACCAGCCGAAATTGAACACCATGTCCTTGAGGAAGGGGATCGCCAGCGAGGTGGATGTCACATCGCGCCCGAGCCGCACCAGCGCGTAACAGGCGATCAGCGCGATCGCGGCTTCGATGGCGAGACGAAACTTGCCGGCAAAACCGCCATGGGTCTGTTTCGTCACTTTCAGATAATCATCATAGAACCCGACGAAGCCGAAGCCGAGCGTCACCGCGAGCACGATCCAGACATAGGGATTGAGCGGATTGGCCCACAGCAGCGTCGAGACGACGAGGCCTGACAGGATCATCAGCCCGCCCATCGTCGGCGTGCCCTTCTTGGCGATGATATGCGACGCCGGGCCATCGGTACGGATCGGCTGACCCTTGCCCTGCCGCAGCCGCAAATGATCGATGATCCAGGGACCGAACAGGAACACGAACAGCGCGCCCGTCACCATCGCCCCGCCGGTGCGGAAGGTGATGTAGCGGAAGACATTGAGCAGACCGCGCAAGAAGGCGAAAGCGGGGACGGTGTTGGAAAGCTCGATCAGCCAGTAAAACATTCAATATGCCCTATTGCGCGGCTTGGTTGTGCCGTCTTGCCGGGTAAGCGCATTGCAGGCGCGTTGACAATCGTTTTCATCCTAGAAACCAAGCAAATCTTGGTCATGATCGCGGCGGTGCGTCAGCGAATCACCTGGGAAATCACAGGGTGGTCAGGGTGGCCAGTTTACGCTTTTGCCTGCAGGGCGGCCAGCAGCTTGGGGACAAACTTGTTGACCCAGAACATTTTTTTGCTGCCCTTGACCACCACGACGTCACCGCTTTGCAGCAATGCGGCGACCTTCTGCGGCTCCAGCGTGGCGGGGTCTTCATGCCAGCCCAGCGCGCTGTTGGCCGGCAGCAGGTCGTAGAGATGCCTCATCAGCGGGCCCACACAATAGACGCCGTCGATGCCGGGTAGGTCCCCGGCGAGCTTCACATGATAGGTCGGCGCATCGGCGCCGAGCTCCAGCATGTCGCCCAGGATGGCGATGCGCCGGCCGGATGTGACCGGCCGCGCCTTCAGGCTGCCGAGGGCCGCGACCATGCTGGCCGGGTTGCCGTTAAAACTGTCGTCAATCACGGTCACGCCGGCCGCGGTCTGCTCCACCCCGCGCCCGGTCATGATGCCGACCTTGCCGAGCTCTGCCGCCAATGCCGCTTCATCGAGATTGGCCGCATGGATCGAGGCCAGCGCGGCCAGCGCGTTCTGCAGCCGATGCGGCGCGCCCGGCGTCAGGTCGAACGCGACTTGCTTGCCGCCGACTTGCACCGACACGTTCCAGCTCTCGCCATGTGCGACGTAATTCAATTCGCGCACCTCTGAGGCACCGCCGAAGCGGACCTGCTTGCCGCGCCATTCCGGCACTTCGACATCGATCGGCAACACCAGTACGCCATCTTTCGGCAGGCCCTGCGCGATGCTCGCCTTCTCGCGCCGGATCGCTTCCAGGCTGCCGAGCTTTTCCAGATGCACCGGCTGCACGTTCACCACCAGCGCCACGGTCGGCTGCGTTAGTTCGCTCAGCCGCGCGATTTCGCCGGTCTGGTTCATGCCCATTTCAACCACCCACAGCGACGCGCCCGGGCTGGCATTGCACAACGTCAGCGGCACGCCCCAGAAATTATTGAAGCTGCTGGGGCTGGCATAGGCGGCAGGGTACGCGGCGAGAAATTCCTTGGTGCTGGTCTTGCCGGCGCTGCCGGTCAGACCAATCACCGGACCTTTGAACCGCGCCCGCGCCGCGCGCGCCAGCGTCCAGAGACCATCGATCAGCGTATCCCCGACGATCAGCTGCGGAACGCTGAGGCCTTCGACCCGGTGCGGGACGATCATCGCCACGGCGCCGGCGGCTTCCGCCTTGTCGGCGAACTCCCAACCGTCGCGCGCGCTGGCGAAACTGGAAATGAAGCCGCCGCTCGGCGTGCCGCTGAGCGCGACGAACAGGCATCCGGGCTTTACCAGCCGGCTGTCCTGCGTGACGAAATCGATCGCCGTCTCCGGATACGTTCCGGTCAGGCCCAACGCCTTTGCAACTTCCGCAATCGTCCACAATGGCGCAGCGCTCATGTCGTCCTCTCCGCGAGTGCGGCCGCCACCGCGTCGTGATCGCTGAACGGCAAATTCGTGTCGCCGACGATCTGGCCGGTCTCGTGACCCTTACCCGCGATCAGCAGCGCGTCGCCTGGCTGCAGCGCGGCAATGCCGGCCTTGATGGCCTCGGCACGGTCGCCGATATCCGTGGCGCCCTTTGCGGCTTCCAGGATAGCGGCGCGAATTTTTGCCGGATCCTCGCTGCGCGGATTGTCGTCGGTGATGATGACATGATCGGCGTTTTCAACCGCAATCGCGCCCATCAGCGGACGCTTGCCGGCGTCGCGGTCGCCACCGCAGCCGAACACCACGACCAGTTTGCGCCTGGCATACGGCCGCAGCGCCTGCAACGCCTTCGCCAGCGCATCGGGCTTGTGGGCGTAATCGACAAAGATCGGCGCGCCGTTATGTTCGCCGACCCGCTCCAGCCGGCCCTTGGCGCCTTCGAGATGTTCGAGGCTGGCGAGCACGGCATCCACATCGCTGCCGGTGCCGATTGCGAGCCCCGCCGCGACCAGCGCGTTCTCGATCTGGAATTCGCCGACCAGCGGCAGCTTGATCATATGCCTGCGCCCGCGATGTTCGAGCGTGAGAACTTGCGCAAAGCCATCGACGTCGGCGTCAACGAGACGAATGCCCTCACCCGCGCCATCCGCGTTGCGGCCGACCGCGATGATCCGTAAGCCTCGTTCGCGCGCGGCGTCGATCACTTGCTGCGAACAATCATGGTCGGCCGAGATCACCGCCGCGCCATCGGCCACGACGAGATCGCGGAACAGCCGCAGCTTGGCGTTGAGGTAATGCGCGACGTCGGGATGATAGTCCATATGGTCGCGCGTCAGATTGGTAAAGCCGCCGGCCGCGACGCGCACGCCGTCGAGCCGGAACTGGTCGAGGCCATGCGATGACGCTTCAAAGGCGAGATACGTCACGCCTTCGGTTGCGATCTCGTCAAGCTGGCGATGCAGCGCGATCGGATCCGGCGTCGTCAGCGAGCCGTAGACCGTGCGCTTGGGCGACACCAGGCCGATGGTGCCGATGCTGGCGGAGGCATGGCCGAGCCGCTGCCAGACCTGGCGCGCGAACGCCGCGACCGAGGTCTTGCCGCTGGTGCCGGTGACGGCTGCGATCGTCGCAGGTTGCCTCGGATAGAATCTCGCCGCGGCCAACGCCAGCGCGCGACGCGGATTTGGCGTAATGACAAACGGCACGCGGCGTTCGCCGGATGGCGCGCGCTCGCCTGCTATCGCCACAGCGCCCGCGGCAATCGCCGCGTCGATGAAGCGCGAACCATCGGTCTTGCTGCCGGCGAGCGCAAAGAACAGATCGCCTGACTTCACCGTGCGGCTGTCCATCGCCAGCCCCTTCACGTCGATCACTGCCGCCTGCGGCTCGATCGCAGCATCATTGCTGAAGAGGTCGCGAAGTCTCATGGTCTTCCAGTCCGGCCGGCGCAACAAGGTGCTGCGCAATATAACGACTTACTGGGTTGTCTTCGATGCCGCAAGAATGAGGCGGTCGGACGTCGGCAAATCGAAGCGCGGCTCGACGCCCAAAAGCGGCCCGATGCGGGCGATCACCTTGCCGCCGGTCGGCACCGCGTTCCAGCCCGACGTAATAAAGCCATAGGTTTCCGGCAGCGCCTTCGGCTCGTCCAGCATGACCAGCAGCTGGTATTGCGGGTTATCGGCCGGGATGACGGCGGTAAACGAGTTCAGCACCTGCTTCTTCGAATATCGTCCGTTGACGACCTTTTCCGAGGTGCCGGTCTTGCCACCGATGTAATAGCCCTTCACGTCGGCCTTCTTCGCGGTTCCGATTTCAGCGTTCAGCCGCATCAGGTAACGCATCTTCTCCGACGTTTCGGTCTTCAGCACCTTCTTGCCGATCGCCCTGGCTTCTTCCTCGGTTCGCTTGAGGAAGGTCGGCGGGATCAGGTACCCGCCATTGACGACCGCGTTGATGCCCATCACCGCCTGCAGGGGTGCGACCGCGATGCCGTGGCCGAAGGCAATCGTGATGGTGTTGAGCTCGCTCCAGCGCTTCGGCAGGATCGGCGACGCGCTCTCCGGCAGCTCGGTGCGCAGCCGGTCCATCTGGCCGAGCTTTTTCAGGAACGCCTTGTGCG
>JACDAG010000190.1 GCA_013695565.1 Bradyrhizobium sp. | reverse complement strand
CGCTTCAACGGCTCGAGCTTGAGTGGATATTGTCCAGCTTCATCGGAAAGATCGACGCCGACTTTTGCATCGGCAAAGGCATGAATGTATTTCGATACGGGATCATCGAGGGCCAGTCTGCCGTCGTCGACCAGCATCATCGCCGCGACCGAGGTAACCGCCTTTGACATCGAATAGATCTGAAAAATCGCGTCCGCCGTCATCGGCTGCGCGGTTTCGGGATCTCTCACGCCGAAAGTTTCAAAATAGACCGGCTTGCCGTGCTGCTGGATCAGCAAGACAGCGCCGGGAATCTTGCCGGTCGCGACTTCGTTGCGAACGTAATCGCCGATATGATCAAGTGCTGTGCGTGAGAAAGTTGGCGCAGGCGCCGCTTGGGACGGCGGCACTTGAGATGGCGGTACTTGAAATGGTGGTACTTGAAATGGTGGTACTTGGGTTTCGGCCCGTACCTCGTGCGGCCAACCACCGATAGAATAAACCAAAAGCGTCGCCGAAACAAGGCGACGCGCCGTCGAAGCATGCAGCTTGGCCATGGCCTGCCGGGATTGTTGGAAGATGAATAACGTTGGTATACTCATTCTTCCAAACCCAGGTGTTCGGGCCGCGTGCCCGGAACTCGCAAAACGAGCCCTGGCGGGGCCTCCATCAGGCTAGATTATGTCCAATAGTGCATTCAATTGCTTTCTTCGGCGACCGGGGCGGTTTTTCGCAGTTGTTGGCGCAGCGGCCGATGTTCATCCCCCGGTCCTGATCTAGCCCGAGGCATTGCGCGATGCCCTCTGATACGCCTGCCGAGTTCCGATCTGGTTTGCCGATCCGGCCAACCGGCGCTTCCCGCAAAAGCCTGCCGCTGGCGCTTTTCCTCGTCTCCATGAGCATGATCGTTGCGGCCTGGTACTGGTTGGCGAGCCCGGTGCTGCTGGATCACGCGCTGATCAATCCCGCGAAGAAGCTGGACTGCGTCTCCTATGCGCCGTTCCGGAACGGACAGACGCCGTGGAATTCCGACATCGTCATCAGCCCGGACCAGATCGCCGAAGATCTGAATCAACTTGCCGCGGTCTCCCACCGCATCCGCACCTACTCGGTTGAGAACGGGCTCGACAAGGTGCCCCAGCTGGCGTCGAAGGTCGGGCTGAAAGTCATTCTCGGCATCTGGCTCGGCCGCGATCGTGTGAAAAACGCTGCGCTGATCTACACCGCGGTATCGCTGGCCAGGGAATATCAGGGCACCGTGACGTCGGTCGTCGTCGGCAGCGAAGTGTTGCTGCGCGGGGAAATGACGGTGGCGGACCTTCGGGAGATCCTCCGTTCGGTCAAGGCGCGTATCAGTACGCCGGTGACCTACGCCGATTCCTGGGATTACTGGCTGCGCTACCGGGAGATGGCCGCCGACGTCGATTTCGTCACGGTCCACATGTTGCCGTTCTGGGAAGACGAGCCGATCCGCGCCGAAGCCGCGGCCGCACATGTCATCGATATCTACAGGAAGGTCGTGCTTGCCTTCCCCGGCAAGGAGATCCTGATCGGCGAAGCCGGCTGGCCCAGCAAGGGACGGATGCGCGAGGTGTCGCTGCCGTCGCGCATCAATCAGGGTCGTTTCATTTCCGAACTTCTCGACCGCGCCGGCCGGGAAAAAATTCGCGTCAATGTGTTCGAGGCCTACGACGAATCATGGAAGCGTCAGTGGGAAGGCACCGTCGGCGCGCATTGGGGCCTGTTCGACGGCGATACCCGCCAGCTCAAGCACGCGGCGAGATCGGCCGTCAGCAATTATCCGTTCTGGAAACTGCAACTGGGCGCTGGCCTTGCTTTCGGTGCTTCGATATTCCTGGTTGCGCTGCTGACGCTTTGGCGGCGGCCGTCGGCACCCGGATTGGCGCCGTGGCTTGCCGTATCGGCGTGTGCGACGACCGGCGGAATCCTGCTCGGGCTGGGCGCGGAAAAGGCTTTTTATGAAAACTATGGCGTCGCCGGCTGGTTTAACCAGGGACTGCTGCTGACCGCGGCCATCACGCTACCGCTGCTGTGTTCCCATGCGTTGATGGCGGGGCGTCCGCTGCCAACCTTCCAGGAATTGGTCGGCCCGCGCGAGGGCTGGCCCCGATCGCTGCCTGCGCTGGTGCTCGGCTTCGTGTTCATGGTCACTACGATGCTCGCGGTGGAACTCGCGCTCGGCCTCGTGTTCGATCCGCGCTCGCGCGATTTCCCGTTTGCCGGCATTACGATGGCGGCTGTGCCGGTCTGGACGGTCGCGCTGCTGTACCGTCGAAAACTGGACATCGCCGTCACCGCTGAGGCGATGTTCGCAGGCCTGCTGGTAGCGGCCGCACTTTTCCTCGTTCTCAACGAGGGCGTTCACAACTGGCAATCGCTGTGGACCGCGGCAGCGTTCATCCTGTTCGGCGCCGCGCTGTGGTCACCGCGTCCCGTTGCATTTTGGCGCGTGCTCTCGAATCTTCGCAACGAAGAACTTGCCGTGCAGCCGATCGTCGCCGCTCTGCCGCAACCGCAGGCCGGCGCTGCCGCCGGCTTCGTTGCGGCGACGTCAAAGGTCGAATGCGAAAAATAGCTTTGCGCTGACGCAAAGGCTCTGGTCCCGGGAACGAATGTATGTCGAACAGATTTTCCCGGCGCCAATTTGGCCAGATTGCAGGCTGGGCGGCGCTTGGCCTGTCGATGGGATCGGTCAAATCCGCGGATGCACAAAGCGCGTCGGGCGGCCAGAAATCCGCCGCGGCCTTTCCGGCCGGTTTTCGATGGGGCACGGCGACCTCGTCTTATCAAATCGAAGGTGCCGTCAACGAAGAGGGACGAGGTCCGTCGATCTGGGATCGTTTCGCGCACACGCCCGGAAAAATTGCCGATCACAGCACTGGCGACGTCGCCGACGATCACTATCATCGGTACAAGGACGACGTGGTCGGAACCAAGGTCGGCCTCGCCGAGAACATGGTCAATTGCATCCCTGCGATCGAAACACCGGCGAACATCCGCGCGGCGGAGATCGCGACACGTGAGCTCAATGCCGGCTATCTGACTGCGATCCTCGAGGGAAAATACACGGAGCGATATCTGGCCGGGAACGAAGCCCCGAAATTCACCGCGGACGATCTGCGCATCATTTCATCGCCGATCGATTTTGTCGGGCTCAATGTCTACACGCCCGACCACTACGTCGTGGCCGCCGATAACGCGCAGGGCTACATGCTGGCGCCGTTTCCCGCATCGTTCCCGTATATGGATGCGGCCTGGCTCAGGGTCGGGCCGGAGGCGCTGTATTGGGCGCCGCGTCACGCGGCAAAAATCTGGGGCGTGAAGTCGATCTACATCACCGAGAACGGCACGTCATCGACGGATCAACCGGCCGCGGACGGCAACGTCTATGACGTCGACCGGATCATGTATCTGCGCACCTATTTGCTGCATCTGCAGCGCGCGACGTCGGAGGGGATCCCCGTGGCCGGGTACTTCCTGTGGAGCCTGATCGATAATTTCGAATGGATGGACGGTTACCAGAAGCGCTTCGGTCTCTATCATGTCGACTTCAACACCCAGCGCCGCACGCCGAAACTGAGCGCGTCGTATTATCGGGAGGTCATTAAGCAGAACGCGGTGGTGTGACAGCCCAGCTGTCGTCCCTGCGAACGCAGGGGACCCATAGCCACCGCCGGTAATTGTTGTCGGTGTTATCAGCCATCTTGATTTAACCGCGCGAGCAACGCGGTATGGGTCCCTGCGTTCGCAGGGACGACAACTCAAAACATCTCGAAATATTCGCGATGTTCCCATTCCGAGACTTCGGCCTGAAACCGCTCGATCTCGGCGTTCTTGATGTGGACGTAATAGTCGACGAACTCCTGGCCGAATGCTTGA
The DNA here is from genome assembly GCA_013695565.1 of Bradyrhizobium sp. Taxonomy (GTDB): domain Bacteria; phylum Pseudomonadota; class Alphaproteobacteria; order Rhizobiales; family Xanthobacteraceae; genus Bradyrhizobium. The sequence goes on along the minus strand of JACDAG010000190.1, from coordinate 396 downwards.
CGAAAGAACGGATCGTCGCTCAGCGCCGTCACCGCCTCACGCAGCGTCTTCGGCAGCAGCGCCGCCTTGGTCTCATAGGGCGTGTCGGCGGAGGGCCCGGGATCGAGCCTACGGTCGACACCGTCGAGGCCCGAGAGAATCTGCGAGGCCATGTAGAGATAAGGATTAGCCGCGGGCTCGCCGATGCGGTTTTCCAGCCGGGTCGCGGCATCGTTGGGGCCGCCGAGCACGCGGATCATGACGCCGCGGTTGTCACGGCCCCAGATCGCGCGATCCGGCGCCAGCGAAGAGGTGCGATAGCGCTTGTAGCCGTTGATGGTCGGCGTTGTGAACACGGCAGAGGCGCGGGCGTGTGCCAGCAGTCCCGCCAGATAGCTGCGCGCGAAGGGACTGAAC
>JACDAG010000170.1 GCA_013695565.1 Bradyrhizobium sp. | reverse complement strand
CTTCATGACCATGACCCGGAGCGACAGCAGCCGCGCCACCGCGAGATCGTGGGTGACGACGATGGCCGCCAGGCCGAGTTCGCTGACGAGGTTGCGCATCAGGTCGAGCAGCCGCGCCTGTACCGATACGTCGAGGCCGCCGGTTGGTTCATCCATGAACACCAGCCGAGGTTCGGTCACCAGATTGCGCGCGATCTGCAGCCGCTGCCGCATGCCGCCCGAATAGGTCCGCGGCGCATCGTCGATCCGATCGGTGTCGATCTCGACCCGCTCCAGCCAGGACGATGCCGTGTCGCGGATGCGGCCGTAGTGATTCCAGCCCACCGCCATCAAGCGCTCGCCGACATTGGCGCCGGCCGACACCGCCATCCGCAGGCCCTGCGCGGGATCCTGGTGCACAAAGCCCCAGTCGGTACGAAAGAGAAAGCGCCGCTCGGCTTCGCCCAGCGCGGCGAGATCGCGCAGCACGCCATCCCGCATCCGGTACGACACGTTGCCAGCGGTTGGCGCCAGCTGCGCCGACAGCAACTGCAACAGCGTCGACTTGCCCGAACCGGACTCGCCGACCACAGCCAGCACCTCCCCGGGATAGAGCGCAAAGGACACGTCGCGGCAGGCGGTCAGCCGGCCATAATTCTTGCCGAGGTTTTCGGCGACCAGCAGCGGTTGACCGTCGAGGGTTTGTTCAGCCATGCGCCGTCTCCTTGTGCGGTGCTGCGCTTTCGCTGCCGCGATGACCGGCCAATTGGCGGCCTTCGCAATAATCGGTATCGGAGCAGACGAACATCCGGCCGCCCTTGTCGTCGGTGACGATTTCATCGAGGTAGGAATCATCAGCCCCGCACAGCGCACAGGGCGCGTCGAACCGGTAGCGCGTGAACGGATGATCCTCGAAATCGAGCGAAACCACAGTGGTATGCGGCGGGATCGCATAGATGCGCTTCTCGCGGCCGGCGCCGAACAATTGCAATGCCGGGCAATTGTCCATCTTCGGATTGTCGAACTTCGGCGTCGGCGACGGGTCCATCACGTAGCGCGCATTCACCTTCACCGGATAGGCGTAGGATGTCGCGATATGGCCGAAGCGTGCGATGTCTTCGTAGAGCTTGACATGCATCAGGCCATACTCGCCGAGCGCATGCATCCGCCTTGTCTCGGTCTCGCGCGGCTCGAGGAAGCGCAGCGGCTCGGGGATCGGCACCTGATAGACCAGCACCTGCCCGGCATGCAGCGGCGCCTCGGGAATCCGGTGCCGGGTCTGGATCACGGTGGCATCCGCCGTCGCGGTCGTGGTCGCCACGCCAGCGGTCTTGGCGAAGAACTTGCGGATCGAGATCGCGTTGGTGGTGTCGTCCGAGCCCTGGTCGATCACCTTCAGCACGTCGTCGGGTCCGAGAATCGCCGCGGTCACCTGCACGCCGCCGGTGCCCCAGCCATAGGGCATCGGCATCTCGCGGCTGGCAAACGGCACCTGATAGCCGGGGATCGCGATCGCCTTGAGGATCGCGCGGCGGATCATCCGCTTCGTCTGCTCGTCGAGATAGGCGAAGTTATATTTCGGCGCGTTCATTCCGCGGCCTCCTGCATCGGCGGCGCTTCGGTGGCTTCAGAAAACTCCTTGCGCAATTTGCGCAGCAGCCCGAGTTCGGACTGGAAGTCGACATAGTGCGGCAGCTTGAGATGTTCGACGAAGCCGGTCGCCTGCACGTTGTCGGAATGCGACATCACGAACTCTTCGTCCTGGGCGGGTGCGATCACTTCCTCGCCGAGTTCGCGGGCGCGCAGCGTGCGATCGACCAGCGCCATCGACATGGTCTTGCGCTCGCTCTGGCCAAACGCCAGCCCATAGCCGCGTGTAAAACACGGCGCCTCGGTGGCCGAACCCTTGAACTGGTTGACCATCTGGCATTCGGTCATCGCGATCGCTCCGAGCGGCACGGTGAAGCCGGCATCTTCGGCCATGAATTCGACCTCGACCTCGCCGAAGCGAATCTCACCGGCAAACGGATGATTGCGGCCATAGCCGCGCTGCGATGAGTAGCCGAGCGCCAGCAGAAAGCCTTCGTCGGCACGCGCCAGGTTCTGCAGGCGCAGGTCGCGATCCGCAGGGAAGCTGAGCGGCTCGCGCGTGAGGTCGCCGACCGGCGTCTCCGCATCTGCCTTGGGCGACGGCTCGATCAGGCCGTCACGGCCGAGAATGTCTGTCACGCGAGGCGTCGCCGCGAGTGAAGCTTCGCTCGTCTCTGGCGTTTCCGGCGAAAATCCCTCCGCGAGTTGCGGATCCAGCAGGCGATGGGTGTAATCGAAGGTCGGTCCCAGAATTTGTCCGCCCGGAATGTCCTTGAAGGTCGAGGAAATCCGGCGCCGCACCTGCATTGCCCCGGTATCGAACGGCTCGGTGGCGCCAAAGCGCGGCAGCGTGGCGCGGAAGGCGCGCACCAGGAAGATTGCCTCGATCATGTCGCCGCGCGCCTGCTTGATAGCGAGCGCCGCCAGTTCGCGGTCGTACAGCGAGCCCTCGGTCATGACGCGGTCGACGCCGAGCGAAAGCTGCTCGGAGATCTGCGACAGCGACACCTCGGGAACATTACGGTCGCCCCGCCGTTCATGCGCCAGCAGGCGATGGGCGTTTTCGATGGCGCGTTCGCCTCCCTTGACGGCAACATACATGGCTAGCCTCCCCTCGCTACCAGCCGCGTGGTGCGCGGTATCGCGACAATCGCGTCATCGTGCACCAGCACGACATCGACGCCGCGCGGAAACAGTGTGATGTTGACTTCAAGCCGCTCGAACAGATCCTGTGGCTGGATCGCAGCCTGCAGGATCGCCGCGCCGTCGATGCCGGGGCCGCGCAACTCGATGGCGGGCCCCTGGGTCAGGCTTTCGACCTGAAGGATCAATGTCGTCGAACGATCAGGATACTCATTGCTGCCGAACGCGAAGCGGTCGAGCAAAGGAAGCTCCGGGGGACTGCCGATCAAGGCAAAGCTGCTGATCGAGGAATCCGCAATCACAGGCGCGCTGGTGTGGAACTTGAGCCACTTGGAGACGTCCGGCGTCGCCGACATCCGGCTGTCGAGCCAGATCAGCGTATCATGGTCGAACAGGGTCCGCGCGATCGCCGCCGTACCGCGCATCATGGCGGCCGGCGTGCCGGCGACGGAAGCGATACGCTGAACGCTGCCGGGACGCGCCATCGCATCCATGACCGAGCGAAACGTCGATTGCGCCGACAGCACCTTGTCGGCAAATCCAGCGGGCAGTTCGGCAACGGTGGTCATCAGCCCTCTCCACGCACCAAGGTGTAGAAATCGACCCGCGTTGCCGCGGCCTCTGCGGCCTTGCGGTTCCGTTTCGCGGAGATCGCCGCACGCAGCGGCGCGATCACCTTTGTCTCGACGACATCTGCGAATTGATCCGACTGCACCATGGCGTCGCACAGCGCGATCATGTGTGCC
>JACDAG010000168.1 GCA_013695565.1 Bradyrhizobium sp. | reverse complement strand
GAACCGAAACTCTAAGGAGCACGACATGGCTTCAGAGAATCACGGCGCTTTCATCCGCAACATCGCCGAAGTGCCCTGGCGCGAATTCCCCAATCATTTTGGCGGAGCGCTGTCGAAGCCGCTTGTGATGCCGGAGACGGCGGGCTCGCGTCACATCGACTACCGGATTTCGATGTACCAGCCGATGGCGCATGTCGCGCGCCACAAGCACAGGGTTCAGGAACAGATCTATCACGTGCTCGAAGGCGAGGGCCTGATGGAGATCGCCGGCAAGAATCACGTCGTGCGCAAGCACGATTTCATCTTCCTGCCGCCGGGTGTCGAACATGCGATCTCGAATTCGGGTTTGGTCGATCTGGTGTTCCTGGTCATCACTTCGCCGGTGACGGACGACGAGAAGCCGGTCTGACGCAGGGCGACATTACGCCGCAAGATCGAGCAGCAGGCACGACGAACCTCTGACGAGTACCTTGCGTCCCCTTGACGTGATGACCGGCACATCGCCGTTCACAGTAACGAGTTCAAGCGCAATCAGGCCTTCGATTGCGAATCGATTGATGCGCGGTGGCCGCGTTGTGGCGTTACGCAAATTCTTCAACGCTTCCCACTGATCGTGCGTCAAATCGCAGTCGAATTCATCGTTCATGGCGTCCAAGGACTCCTCGATTTCCTGGAGCGCGTGTTAGCGGCCGCTCATGATATTCGTGCGACCATAACGAGTCAGGATTTGGACGTGCGCTAATGCGCCGTCACATCATCGTGTCATTGGAATGCATCAACTGTTTCGAATCGAAACGTGCTGCGTTGCGTCAAGCCGCCACAATCCTTAACCGCGGCGCACGCTGGCACCGCCATCGACCGGCAACGTCACGCCGGTAATGAAACTCGCTTCGTCGGACGCGAGAAACAGCGCGGCGTTGGCGACGTCCCAGCCGGTGCCCATTTTCTGGCGCAGCGGCACCTTGCTGTCGCGCTCGGCCTCGACCTCGGCGCGGGTCTTCTTGAACTCGCGGGCGCGGGTATCGACCGCCATCGGCGTGTTCATCAGGCCGGGCAGGATGACGTTGGCGCGGATGCCGTATTGCGCGTTCTGGTAGGCGAGCTGTTCGGTGAAGGCGACCATTGCAGATTTGGTCGCCTTGTAGGCCACATAAGGATAGGTCGTGATCACGGCCATCGAGGAGATGTTGATGATGCTGCCGCTGCCTTGCTGGCGCATGATGGGGATCACATGCTTGGCGGCGAGGATGCAGCTCTTGAGATTGATCGCGACGCAGCGGTCGAACGCTTTCTCGGTGATGTCGAGCAGTTCGGCGTCGCCGCCGGACAGGCTGACGCCGACATTGTTGTGCAGGACGTCGATGCTGCCCCAGCGTCCATGCGCGTCCTCAATCATCGCCTTGATCTCGGCATTTTTGGTGACGTCGGCCTTGAAAGCTTCTGCGGTGCCGCCTTTGGCCTTGATCAAGTCGACCGTCTCCTGCGCGGAGGCAACGTTGTGATCGACGCACAGCACCCTGGCGCCCTCGCGCGCGAAGGTGAGCGCGGTGGCGCGGCCGTTGCCAATGCCCTCGCCGGGGCTCTGGCCGGCGCCGACGACGATGGCGACACGATCTTTCAGACGCATTTCATTCCACTCCCGGGATCGGGTACTGTTGCAGTACCTCTTTATAGTAGGGCTCGTTGTCCATCTTCATCGTCGCCAGCACGCGGACCACGGCGCAGTAGAACGCGATGGTGAGCACGAGATCGGTCATGTGCTCGTTGGAGAGTTCCTGCTTGATCTCGGCAAAGGTCGCATCCGACATCGCCAACTCACGCACCATCTCGCGCGCGCCGCGCAGGATCGCTTTCGCCAGTGGTTCGAGGTTGGAGGGTTTGCCCTCGGTCTCGGCCATCATCGCCACAATATCGTCGTCGGTGACGCCGAACTCCTTGCCGATCTTCACATGATGGGTGAATTCGTATTCCGACTTCTCCATCCAGCCGACCTGCAGGATCGCAAGCTCGCGCAGGCGCGGGTCGAGCTTGCTCTTGTGGCGGATGTAACCGCCGAGGCCGGAGAAGGCGCGCGCCATGTCGGGCGAATTGACCAGGAGCTTGTGCAAATTGGTGTTGCGCGCGAGCATGTCGCGGTATTCGGGGGCGATCTGGTCGGCTTCGAGATAGGGCAGGCGGGCCATGTTGTTGTTTTCCTTATCTGGCAAGATCGTTCGGAAACGGCAACTCATCCATGGAGCGCTTTGTGCTCGCTCGCGTAATTGGCGTAGGAATCCTTGATGCTGGCGAGATTGAGCAGCATGGTGGCGACCGGCTTGTCGTCAGCGCCGAATACCGTCGTGCGCACCCACATGCTTTCAGTCCGGCGGCTGCCGCTCAATGTGACGACCTCGCGTTCGGTGACGTAGTTCTCGCCGGCGAATAGCGGCCCGCGCAGCAGGCGGATTTCCTGGTCCGCGAACAATCCGACGGCGGGGCCGCGGATCGGCAACCGGTCCTCGCGCGCGCGGTATTGAAACAGCACGCTCAGCATCTCCATCGGGATGATGGCGCGGCCCCAGGGATTGAGTTCTTGCGAATAATACGCCGAAGGCTCGGTGATGACCTTCAGCTTCTGCTCAAGCGAAAACGGGTAGAGATCGCCCATGTTCTGGTCGAAATCCATTTTCACGGTTTGCCGGCCGGTCTTCATGCCGAGTTTGAGGTCGGCGAGGATCACGGGGTCGGCGAGCGGCTTCAGTTCGCCGAGCCGCCGGTGCAGTGCCGTTTCCGTTCCGTCACCGCCGACGGATGCGGTGCCGCGCAGAATCTCGGTGCCGTCGCGTTTGGACATGCCAACAGCGCAAACGGTCTGGCCCGGCTTCGGCTTTTCGATGTTGGCCTGGACTTCCTCGCCCTCGAAAGCGGGATTGCGATAATGCGCCGAGAGGCAGCCGGTCTCGAACCAGGCCTGGCCCCAGATCCGTTCGCATAGCGGCGCGAACTGGCTGAAATGGGTCGGGCCTTCGATGGTGCCGCCCTGAAAGCCCAGCTTTTGCGCGGTCGCGTCGTCGTGGATCGAGGCGTGGGAGTCGTAGACCTGGGCATTCAGCATCTGCGCCGGGCGCCGCCACGGCCCGACGAGCAGATCGTCGCTCTCCAGGATCTCGGTCGTGAATGCCGCTGCTGTCATCTCTAAGCTTCCCTGGTCGCTCCCATTTGCCGCCAGCGTTTCAAAGAAGACGGGCTTGGGCAAGGGTGCGACCGATATCCACACCGCACGGAGATATGTCCTGCCGCCATACATTCAGGCTGGGCACGCATAGCAAAACCGGTGCATTCTGGACACAATTAGACCGGTTCAAAACAGCCGGCAGAACAATAGACGCGACGGGGAGCGGACAATGGCGTTGATGGACGTTGGGCTGGACGACAAATATCGTCTGGATGCGAAGCGCATTTTCCTTTCCGGTACGCAGGCGCTGGTCCGGCTGCCGATGTTGCAGCGCGAACGCGACCGCGCGCAGGGCCTCAACACCGCGGGTTTCATTTCAGGTTATCGTGGCTCACCGCTCGGCATGTACGACCACGCACTGTGGCGCGCCAAATCCTTCCTCAAGCAGCACGACATCGAATTCGCGCCCGGCCTCAACGAGGATCTGGCCGCGACGGCGGTGTGGGGCAGCCAGCAGGTCGGGATGTTTCCGGGCGCCAAGGTCGATGGTGTGTTCGGCATCTGGTACGGCAAGGGTCCCGGCGTCGACCGCTCGATGGACGCGCTCAAGCATGCCAACTCGGCCGGCACCTCGCCCAATGGCGGTGTGATTGCGCTGGCCGGTGACGATCATGGCTGCCAGTCCTCGACGCTCGCGCATCAGAGCGAACAGGTGTTTGCGGCGGCGCTGATGCCGGTGGTCAATCCGGCGACACTGCAGGATTACCTCGATCTCGGCATTCTCGGCTTTGCGCTGTCGCGCTATTCCAGTTGCTGGGTCGGCTTCAAGGCGATCTCCGAGACGGTGGAAAGCTCGGCCTCGATCGTCAGCGATCCCGACCGCATCAAGATCATCATGCCCGAAGATTTCGAGATGCCCCCCGGCGGCCTCGGCATCCGCTGGCCGGATGCGCCGCTGGAGCAGGAGCGACGGCTACACGGGCCGAAGATGCAGGCGCTCGCCGCCTTCACCCGCGTCAACCGCTTCGACCGTATTGTGCTGGATTCCAAGCCGGCACGGCTCGGCATCATGGCAACCGGCAAGGCCTATCTCGATCTGCGGCAGGCGCTGGCCGATCTCGGCATTACGGACGCCGAAGCCCAGACGCTGGGCCTGCGCATCTACAAGGTCGCGCTGACCTGGCCGCTGGAGGAGCACGGCGCCCGCGCCTTCGCCGAGGGTTTGCAGGACGTACTGGTCGTCGAGGAGAAGCGCGGCTTCATCGAGGATCAGTTGCTACGCATCCTCTATAACGTCGACGCTATGAGGCGCCCTTCGGTGGTCGGCAAGCGCGACGAGACCGGCGCGCCGCTATTGCGGAGCGAAGGCGAATTGACGCCGACCATGGTGGCGGCCGCTGTTGTGGCGCGGTTGCGCAAGCTCGGTCATCGCAGTCCCGCGCTGGAACAGCGCCTTGCCAAGCTCGAAGCCTTTGATCGGCCCGCCGAAGGTATAGGCGTCGCAAAACTGCAGCGCACGCCCTATTTCTGCTCCGGCTGCCCGCACAATACATCGACAAAAGTGCCGGAAGGCAGCCGGGCGATGGCCGGCATCGGCTGTCACGGCATGGCGCTGTCGGTGCCGAACCGCCGCACCGCTACGATCTCGCATATGGGCGCCGAAGGCGTCACCTGGATCGGGCAGGCGCCGTTCACCAGCGAACAACATGTGTTCCAGAATCTCGGCGACGGCACCTACACCCATTCGGGATTGTTAGCGCTACGCGCCGCTTCGGCGGCCGGTGTCAACATCACCTACAAGATCCTCTATAACGATGCGGTGGCGATGACCGGCGGCCAGCCTGCCGAGGGCGGGCTGACCGTGTCGCAGATCGCGCATCAAGTTTCGGCCGAGGGCGCCAAGCGCCTTGCGATCGTCTCCGACGAGCCCGAAAAGTACCCCAGCAATTATTTCCCGGCGGGCGCCACGGTTCATCACCGCCGCGAGCTCGACGCCGTGCAGAGAGAGCTGCGCGACGTCAAGGGCCTCTCGGTCCTGATCTACGACCAGACTTGTGCCGCCGAAAAGCGCCGCCGCCGCAAGCGCGGGCTTTATCCCGATCCGCCGAAGCGCGTCTTCATCAACGAGCGGGTCTGCGAAGGCTGCGGCGACTGCTCCGCGGCCTCCAATTGCGTCTCGGTGCAGCCGCTGGAAACCGAGCTCGGACGAAAGCGCCGGATCGACCAGTCGAACTGCAACAAGGACTTTTCCTGCATCGAAGGCTTTTGCCCGAGCTTTGTTACCGTGCATGGCGGCAAGCTGCGCAAGGCCGATCGCACCGCGGCTGATCCGTCGGCTCTGTTCGCCGATCTGCCGTTGCCGACACTGCCTGTGCTGGATGGTGCGTTCAATATCCTCGTCACCGGGATCGGCGGCACCGGCGTCATCACCATCGGCGCCTTGCTCGGCATGGCCGCCCATGTCGACGGCAAGGCTTGCTCAACGCTCGACTTCACGGGACTATCGCAGAAGAACGGCGCGGTCATGAGCCATGTCCGCATCGCGCCATCGGCGGACGATCTCGCCAATGTCCGCATCGGACCCGGCACCGCCAATCTCATCCTCGGCTGCGATATCGTCGTTGCCACCAGCATTCCGGCGTTGAGCCGGGCCGAACGCGGCCTCACGCGCGCGATCGTCAACGCCGATTTGTTGCCGACCGCGAGCTTCGTGATCGATCCCGATATCGATTTCCAAGCCGGCGCGATGCGAGACTCGCTCAACGAGGCCGTCAGCGCCACCGATCTCGATATCCTCGACGCGACCGGCCTTGCCTCGTCCCTGATGGGCGACAGCATCGCCGCCAACTCGTTCATGCTCGGTTTTGCGTTCCAGCGCGGCGCGATCCCGCTGTCGCTCGAAGCGATCATGAAGGCGATCGACCTCAATGGCGCGGCGATCGAGATGAACAAGCTCGCGTTCGTGGGGCCGGCTTGCCGCCCACGACCTGCAACGCGTGGTCACCGCCGCGCGTTTCAAGAGCCAGGGCTCAGCACCGGTCAAGCGGACGCTGGAGGAGACCATCGCTCACCGTGCCGCCTTCCTGACCGATTACC